>JBOGIE010000129.1:0-8109 GCA_050742435.1 Acidimicrobiales bacterium
CCGGCACCCTGCTTGCCCAGGATGACCAGCCGTGTGGCGAGCACTATGCGAGGAAGCCCTCGTAGTTCCGCATCATGAGCTGACTGTCGATCTGCTTCATCGTCTCCAGCGCCACACCGACGGCGATGAGGATGGTGGTCCCACCGAAGGGGAACTGCTGCACGCCGTACAGCGACAGCAGGATGTTGGGGACCAGGGCGATGGCGGCGAGGAACAGCGAGCCCGGAAGGGTGATGCGGTTGAGGATGGTGGCGAGGTAACGCTCGGTGGGAGGCCCGGGACGGATGCCGGGGATGAACCCTCCCTGCTTGCGGATGATGTCGGCCTGCTGCTGGGGGTTGAAGGTGATGGCGGTGTAGAAGTACGTGAAGAACACGATGAGGAGGCCGTAGGTCAGGATGTACACGATGTTGTCCTGCTGCACCAGGTACTTGTTGATGAAGTTGACCACCGCCTCCCACTGCACGATGTTCGAGAGCAGGACCGGGAAGTAGAGCACCGAGCTGGCGAAGATGATGGGGATGACGCCGGCCTGGTTCACCTTGAGCGGGATGTAGGTGCTCTGGCCGCCGTACATCCGCCGGCCCACCACCCGCTTGGCGAACTGGACCGGGATGCGGCGCTGGCCCTGCTCGACGAAGACGATGGCCACGACCATGGCGATGGCCAGGACCATGAACAGGGTCAGGGCCAGGTTGCCCTTGACCGCCTGAATGTTGCCGACCTGGGCGGGCATGCGGCTGACCACGTTGGCGAAGATCAGGATCGACATGCCGTTCCCGATCCCCCGCTGGGTGATGAGCTCCCCCATCCACATCACCACGGCCGTGCCGGCGGTGATGGTGAGGACGATGAGGGCGACGTGGGGGACGTCGAAGGTGGTGACCAGCGGGATGCCGGTGTTGGTGCCCTCGGCCAGGAGGCCGTTGTTGAACTGGTAGGTGATCCCCGTGGCCTGGAGGACGGCCAGGCCCACGGTCATGTACCGCGTCCACTGGGTGATCTTCTTCTGCCCGACCGCGCCCTGCTTCTGCCACTGCTCGATCCGGGGGATGACCACGGCCAGCAGCTGCATGATGATCGAGCTCGTGATGTACGGCATGATCCCCAGGGCGAAGACCGCCATCTGGGTGAGCGCGCCGCCGGAGAAGAGGTTCAGGAAGCCCAGGACGCCGCCCTCGTCGGCCTGGCGTTGCAGGTCCTGCACGGCGGTGAAGTCGATGCCGGGGACGGTGATGTTCGAGCCCAGCCGGTACAACAGGATGACGAACAGGGTGAAGAGGATCTTGTTGCGGAGATCCACCACCTTGAAGATGTTCTTCAGGCTGGAGAGCATGACGTCCTTGTCGGTTCAGACGGCGAGGCGGCGAGAACGAGGATAGCCGGGGCCGGGCCAGAACCGGCTAGCGGCGGCAGATCATCGGTTGGAGAGGGCGTTGCCCTTGGCCGGCGGCCGGCCGTTGTTGAACGGCGGAGGGAGGACCTCGACGGTGCCTCCTGCGGAAGTGATGGCCTGCTCCGCCGACTTCGAGAACGCGTGGGCCGACACCCGGACGGCGCGGGTCAGCTCGCCCCGGCCCAGCACCTTGACCAGGCCGTGCTTGTGGACCAGGCCCTTGGCCCGGAGGGTCTCGGGGGTGACCTCGTCGCCCTCGAAGTCCTCCAGGGTGTCGAGGTTGACCACCCCGTACTCCACCCGGAACGGGTTCCGGAAGCCCTTGAGCTTGGGGACCCGCCGGCTGAGGGGCATCTGGCCGCCCTCGAACCCGGGCTTGACCGAGCCCCGGGCGCCCTGGCCCTTGGTGCCCCGGCCGGCGGTCTTGCCACCCTTGCCGCCGATGCCCCGGCCGACCCGGCGCTTCTCGCGGGTGGACCCGGGCGCGGGCTTGAGGTCGTGGACCTTCATGCTGACTCCTCGGTCGGCGGAGAGCCGCCATCGGACACGGTCGGCGGAGAGCCGCCATCGGACACGGTCGGCGGAGAGCCGCCATCGGACACGGTCGGCGGAGAGCCGCCATCGGATACTGCTACTGCAGTCTCGGTGGTGACCAGGTGGTCCACCTTGGCCAGCATGCCCCGGACGTCGGGGCTGTCGGGCAGGGTGGTGGTGCGGCCGATGCCGGCCAGGCCGAGGGCCTTCATGGTCTTGCGGTGCACGGGCTTGGTCCCGATGACCGACTTGACCTGGGTGACAGTGATCCTGCCGGCCACGTCAGGCCACCTCGGTGGGGACGTGGGTGCCGCGCTGGGTCTCCTGGTAGGCCCGCAGCAGCCCGGGCGGGGTGACCTCCTCGGGGGACTTGCCCCGGTTCCGGGCCACCACGTCGGGCCGCTTCAGGCCCTTGAGCCCGGCGACGGTGGCGTGGGCCACGTTGATGGCGTTGGACGACCCCAGCGACTTGGCCAGGATGTCGTGGACACCGGCCGACTCCAGGATGGCCCGGGCCGCGCCGCCGGCGATGACGCCGGTACCGGGCGCCGCCGGCTTGAGGAGGACCCGTCCGGCCCCCCGCTCGCCCAGGATGGGGTGGGTGATGGTGCTGCCGGCCAGCGGGACGTCGAAGAGCTCCTTCTTGGCCTCCTCGATCCCCTTCTGGATGGCGGCCGGGACCTCCTTGGCCTTGCCGTAGCCCAGGCCCACCTTGCCGGCGCCGTCGCCGACGACCACCAGGGCGGTGAAGGAGAACCGGCGGCCACCCTTGACGACCTTGGCCACCCGGTTGATGGCGATGACACGTTCGACGTAGGGACTCTCAGCCATGGATCTCCTGACAGCTCATTGCTCCGCCGGCCGCTGGCGCCGCCACAGGCGGTCCCCCCGGCTGGCGGAAGAAGGAGGAGGGCGCAGGGAGGCCGGCTCCACCGGCCGACCGGAGCGCCTGGAAACTCGCGGAGCAACCTCCGGTTGCGAGGCGAAACATCAAAACTCCAATCCGGCTTCGCGGGCGGCGTCGGCGACTGCCGCGACCCGGCCGTGGTAGAGGTTGCCGCCCCGGTCGAAGACGACCTTGCCGACGCCGGCCGCCTTGGCCCGCTCGGCCACCAGCCGCCCGACGGCGGCCGCCGCCTGCTTGTTGCCGGTGGGGCCGGACCGCAGGTCGGCCTCGACCGTGCTGGCCGCGGCGAGGGTGCGCCCGGCCACGTCGTCGATCACCTGGGCGGTGATGTGCTTGTTCGACCGGTGCACAGCCAGGCGGGGCCGCTCGGCCGTGCCCCGGACCAGCTTCCGCACCCGGCGGTGCCGCCGCTCGCGGGCAACCTGCTTCTTCTTCGTAGAGAAACTCATCTTTTCTTCCTAAGAAGGGAGTGGCGGGGCGAGGCGGCTGGTGGCCCGTAGGGAGGGGCACCCGGTCGCCGCAGCGCAGCGAGGACGACCGGGGAGGGACCCTGAGGGACAGGACCCGCCGCCGGAGGCGGGACGAGGCTCACTTCGCCGCCTTTCCGGCCTTGCGGCGGACGACCTCGCCGGCGTAGCGGACGCCCTTGCCCTTGTAGGGCTCGGGCTTGCGCAGGCTGCGGATGTTGGCCGCCACCTGGCCGACGACCTCCTTGTCGATCCCGCGGACGGTGATGCGGGTGGGGGCGGGCGTCTCGAAGGTGATGCCCTCGGGCGCGTCCACCGAGACGGGGTGGCTGAAGCCCAGGGCCAGGTCGAGCTTGTTGGGACCGGCGGCCGCGGCCCGGTAGCCGACCCCGACGATCTCCAGGTCGCGGGTGAAGCCGTCGGTGACGCCGACCACCATGTTGTTGACCAGCGACCGGGCGAGCCCGTGCAGGGCCCGGTGCTGGCGCTGGTCGTCGGGGCGCTCGACCAGCAGCTGGTCGCCGTCCTGGCGCACGGTGATGTCGCGGGGCAGGTCGCGCTCGAGCGTGCCCTTGGGGCCGGTGACCTTGACGTGCCCGTCGGTCAGCTCGATGGTGACGCCGGCCGGGACCGGGATCGGGTTCCTACCGATTCGGGACATGGGTCATCACCACACGTAGCAGAGGACTTCGCCACCGACCCGGCGCTGGCGCGCCTCGCGGTCGGTCAGCAGCCCCTGGCTGGTCGAGAGAACGGCGACGCCGAGGCCACCGAGCACGCGCGGCAGCTTGTCGGCCTGGATGTAGACCCGCCGCCCCGGCTTGGACACCCGGCGCAGGCCGGAGATGGTGGGCGAGCGGTCGGAGGTGTACTTCATGGTGATCTCCAGGATGCGGCCCGGGCGGGTCCCGTCCTCGCTCACCTTGAAGTCCCCGATGTAGCCCTCGCGGCGGAGGATGGCGGCGAGGGACTCCTTCAGCTTGGAGGAGGGCATCCGCACCGTGTCCTGGCTGGCGGTGGCCCCGTTGCGGAGCCGCGTCAGCATGTCGGCGATCGGGTCGGTCATCGTCATCGGCGGCCTCCTTCCCTCACCAGCTGGCCTTCGTCACGCCGGGAACCTCGCCGGCGTGGACCATCTCGCGCAGGCAGATCCGGCACAGCGTGAACTTTCGGTACACCGCCCGGGGCCGCCCACACCGCTGGCAGCGGGTGTAGGCCCGCACCTTGAACTTCGGCTTGCGCTGCTGCTTCTGGATGAGCGCTGTCTTGGCCACGAAACTCCTCAGACCCCTCTACTGGGCGTCGGCACGCCGGAACGGGAACCCGAAGGCGTCGAGCAGAGCCCGGCCCTCGTCGTTGGTGCGGGCGGTGGTGACGATGGTGATGTCCATGCCACGGACCGCGTCGATCTTGTCGTAGTCGACCTCGGGGAAGATCAGCTGCTCGTCGACCCCGAACGTGTAGTTGCCCCGGCCGTCGAATCCCGTGGGCGGCAGGCCCCGGAAGTCACGGATGCGGGGGATGGCCAGGCTGATCAGCCGGTCGAGGAACTCCCACATGCGGTCGCCCCGCAGGGTGACCTTGGCCCCGATGGGCACGCCCTCGCGGAGCTTGAAGGCGGCGATGGAGCGGCGGGCCCGGGTCACGAGCGGCTTCTGGCCGGTGATGAGGGTGAGGTCGGTGACCGCCCCCTCGAGCAGCGACGCCTGCTGGGTGGCCCGCCCGACCCCCATGTTGACCACGATCTTCTCGAGGCGGGGGACCTCCATGATGTTGCCCAGCCCCAGCGAGTCCTTGAGGGCGGCGCGGATCTCGCGGTCGTAGCTGGCCTTGAGGCGGGGCCGCTCCCTGGTGGGCGCCGGGCGGGTGGAGGTGCCAGGCGTGGTGGTGGCCGACATCAGAGCTCACCTCCGCACTTGCGGCAGATGCGGGTCTTGTTGCCCTGGTCGTCGACGCGGTAGCCGATGCGGGTGGGGCCGTCGGTGGGGCAGATGATGGCGACGTTGGAGGCCGGCATCGGCATGTCCTTGTCGATGATCCCGGCCTGCATGGTGGCGCGGAGCGCCCGCTGGTGCTTCTTGGCCACGTTGACGCCCTCGACAATGACCCGGTTCTCCTTGGGGAAGACGCGCATGATCTCGCCCTCGTCCCCCCGGTCCTTGCCGGTGAGCACCCTGACCCGGTCGCCTTTTCGCAGCTTCATCTACAGAACCTCAGGAGCAAGAGAGATGATCCTCATGAACTTCTTGTCGCGCAGCTCCCGTCCGACGGGACCGAAGATGCGGGTGCCACGGGGCTGCTGGGCGTCGTTGATGAGCACCGCGGCGTTCTCGTCGAAGCGGATGTAGCTGCCGTCGGGCCGGCGGTTCTCCTTCTTGGTACGCACGATCACGCACTTGACCACTTCGCCCTTCTTGACCGCGGCCCCCGGGATGGCGTCCTTGACCGTGCCCACGATGATGTCGCCGATCGACGCGTACCGGCGCTTGGAGCCGCCCAGCACCTTGATGCAGAGCACCTCCTTGGCGCCCGAGTTGTCGGCCACCCGCAGACGGGTCTCCTGTTGGATCACTGTGCTTTCCTGACGTTCACGAAGCTCACTTCGCACGCTCGAGGACTTCGACCACGCGCCAGTGCTTGAGCTTGGACAGGGGCCGGGTCTCGGAGATGCGGACCCGGTCGCCCACGCGGAGCTCGTTGTTCTCGTCGTGGGCGTGGATGCGCTTGGTCCGCTGGACGGTCTTGGTGTAGCGGCGGTGGCGGACCCGTTCGATCACGGCGACGACCGCGGTCTTGTCCATGGCGGCCGACACGACGATGCCCTCGCGCACCTTCCTGGGGTTGGGGCGGACTTCCGGTGCCCCTTGCTCAGCCATTGCTCTCTCCCTCGTCTGCCGGGCCCGATGCCTGGCGGCTGGCGGCGACCCGGGCGCGGCGGGCCTCCTGGGCGGCCTGCCACTCGGCGTCGGCCTCGGCCTCGGCCGCCTCGGCGGCGGCGATCTCCTGCTCGCGCAGGATGGTCTCGATGCGGGCGATGTCCTTGCGGACCTGTCCCAGGCGGGCGTAGTTGTCGAGCTGGCCGGTGACGTGCTGGAACCGCAGGTTGAACAGCTCCTGGCGGGCCTCGGCCAGCCGGGTGCCCAGCTCGTCCTCGGACATGTCGCGCAGCTCGGCGGTCTTCGACGTGGCCATCAAATCTCCTCGGCCCGTACGATGATCTTGGCCTTGATCGGCAGCTTCTGGATGGCCCGGCTCATGGCCTCGCGGGCCAGGGGCTCGGCCACACCGGCCAGCTCGAACATCACCCGTCCCGGCTTGACCACCGCCACCCAGTGCTCGGGGTTGCCCTTGCCGGATCCCATGCGGGTCTCGGCCGGCTTCTCGGTGACCGGCTTGTCCGGGAAGATGTTGATCCAGACCTTCCCCCCGCGCTTGATGTGGCGGGTCATGGCGATACGGGCGGCCTCGATCTGGCGGGCGGTGATCCACCCGGGCTCCTGAGCCTGGATGCCGAAGTCGCCGAAGGTGATCTCGGTGGCGCCCTTGGCCTTCCCCGTCATCCGGCCGCGGTGCTGCTTGCGGTGCTTGACCCTACGGGGCATCAACATGTCACTCGTCCCCCGATCGGAAGTGCGGGGTCTCGTGGTGCTGGCGGGTGCGGCGCTCGATCTCCTCCTCCTCGGCGAGCAGGCGCTCGCGCTCGGGGTCGACCTCGGGGATGAGCGGGGCGGCAGCCAGGTCGACCGCGTCGTCGTCGACGGGTCCGGTGACTCCGGGCTCCACGGCGCCCGTGGCGCTCCCCGGCTCTTCCTGGCCCGGCAGCCGCCGGCCGCCGCCGGCGGAGATGATGCGGCGCGGGCGGGCGGCCCCACCCGAGGTCTCACCCACGGCCATGGCCGCCTCGCGGGAGATCTTGTCCTCGGTGGAGGTCTTGTACGGGAGGATGTCGCCCTTGTAGATCCACGTCTTCACGCCGATGCGGCCGAAGGTGGTGCGGGCCTCCCGGAAGCCGTAGTCGATGTCGGAGCGGAGGGTGTGCAGGGGGACCCGGCCCTCGCGGTACCACTCGCTGCGGGCCATCTCCGAGCCGCCCAGGCGTCCGGAGCACTGGACCCGGATGCCGAGGGCGCCGGCCTTCTGGGCCGTCTGCACCGCCCGCTTCATGGCCCGGCGGAAGCTGACCCGGCCGGCCAGCTGGTCGGCCACGCCCTGGGCGATCAGGGCGGCGTCGAGCTCGGGCTGCTTGATCTCCTGGATGTTGAGCTGGATCTTGGGGTTGCCGCTCATCTTGGCCAGGTCGGCACGGAGGCGGTCGGCCTCGGCGCCCCGGCGGCCGATGACGATGCCCGGACGGGCGGTGTGGACGTCGACCCGGAGCCGGTCACGGGTGCGCTCGACCTCGATCCGGCTGATGGCGGCGTGGGGCAGCTGCTTCATCAGGTAGTCGCGGATCTGCCAGTCCTCGATGAGGTAGGCCTTGTACTCGCGGTCGCTGAACCACCGCGACTTCCAGTCGGTGGTGACGCCGAGGCGGAACCCGTAGGGGTTGACCTTCTGGCCCATGACTACTTCGACTCCTCTTCGGGATCCGTGGTCTGCTCCTCTGACGTCGTGGTGGTCTCCTCCGACTCGGCCAGCAGTTCGTCGATGGTGGTGGTCTCCTCGGGCGCATCGACCTCGGGGGTCGGCGTAGACGGCTCGTCCTCGGCCACCGGCGTGGCCGGATCGGCGGCCGGCGTGGCCCGGTCCTCGGGGCGGCGGCGGGTGGGCCGGCCGCGCGCCTCCGACGGCTCGGACCCTCCGGC
>JBOGIE010000130.1:0-8083 GCA_050742435.1 Acidimicrobiales bacterium
GGCTGGCCGAGCTGCTCGCGTCGCTGTCACTCGGCATCGACCTCGGATTCGGCCAGCCCATGGAGCACGTGCTCCGCCAGTGCCGGATCGCCCTCCGTCTCGGCGAGCTGGTCGGCCTCGACGAGGACAGCCGGGCGACGCTGTACTACACCGCCCTCCTGATCAACGTGGGCTGCCATGCCGACGCCTACGAGCAGGCCCGCTGGTGCGGGGACGACATCGCCCTGAAGGCAGCCAAGTACGACCACGAGCCGGGCACCATCAAGGAGGCGGCGGCCATGCTGCGCTTCCTGGGCTCCGGCAATCATCCCCTGCACCGGGTCCGCGTGGCGTTCGACTTCGCCCTGTCCGGGCACAAGGAGTTCGACGGGATGATCGCCCGGCACGCCGGGTTGGCCCGGGCGTTCGGGGAGCTCCTCCGCCTTCCCGGCGCGGTGCTCGAGGCGCTGTCCAGCTCCTACGAACGGTGGGACGGCCGGGGGTGGCCGGGTGAGCTCTCGGGCGACGCGATCCCGTACGCGTCGCGCATCAGCCAGCTGGCCGAGTTCATCGAGGTCGCCCACCGCACGGGCGGGATCGGCGCCGCCCGGGCCGTCGCCACCCGCCGATCGGGCAAGCAGTTCGACCCGAACCTGGTGTCGATCTTCGACGCCGACGCCGAGAAGGTCCTCCACGGGATCGACGAGGTGGACTCGTGGGACGCGGTCATCGACGCCGAGCCCGCCCTGGCCGTCCGGCTCTCACCGGCGGAATGCGACGCCGCGCTGGCGGCCATCGCCATGTTCGTCGACCTGAAGTCGCCCTTCACTCTGGGGCACTCCGTCGCCGTGGCCGAGCTGGCGGCGGGCGCCGGCCGGAGGGCGGGGCTGCCCAGGGAGGACGAGCAGACGCTGTACCGGGCGGGGCTGGTCTGCGGCTTCGGGCGCCTGGGCGTGTCGAATGCCATCTGGGACAAGCGGGGACCGCTCACCGCCGGCGAGTGGGAGCGGGTCCGCCTGCACCCCTACCTGACCGAGCGGATGCTCCGGCAGTCGGCCGCACTGGCAGCTCTGGGGCGCCTTGCGGTCCAGCTGCGGGAGCGGCTCGACGGATCGGGCTACCCGCGGGGGCTGTCCGGTGCCGCCATCTCCGAGCCGGCGCGGATCCTCGCCGCCGCCGACGCCTACCAGTCCATGATCGAGCCTCGCCCGCACCGGCCGGCGATGGCCGCCGCCGACGCCGCCCGTGAGCTTCGGGGCGAGGTCCGGGCCGGGCGGCTCGACGGCGACGCCGTGGACCGGGTGCTCGACGCCGCCGGGCACCGCGTGGCCCGCCGTCGGGACGGTCCGGGCGGCCTCACCGAGCGAGAGGTTGAGGTCCTGCGCCTGGTGGCACGGGGCCTCACGACCAAGGAGATCGCGGGCAAGCTGGTGGTGGCGCCCAAGACGGTGGGCAACCACATCGAGCACATCTACACCAAGATCGGCGTCTCGAACCGGGCCGCGGCCAGCCTCTTCGCCATGCAGCACGGGCTCCTGCCCGAGCACGCCTTCCCGCCGTAACCGCCACGAGGCCGGGTGGTCCCGGTTGCCGGTCACGTCGACCCGTCCTCACCGGCGGGGGGCGCGGTCTTCCACCCCGCCGACCACGCCTGCTCGGGGCTCTCACCGGCCGCGGTGGCGATGGCGTTGAGGGCGGCGGTCATCCCCTTGAGCTGGCGGGCCGGGATCCGCTCCAGGATGCGGGCCATCTCCAGGCGGCGGGCGGCGATGGCGCTGTCCACCAAGGCCTTGCCGGTGGGGGACAGCTCCATGAGCACCTCCCGCCGGTTCTCGGCGCCCAGCTCCCGCACGATCAGCCCCCGGCCCTCCAGCCGGTCGCACAGGCCGGTGACCGTCGACGGGCTGACTCCGAGCAGCTCGGCCAGGGTCCCGGGCTTCATCGTGCCGTCCCGCTCCAGCAGGACGAGAGCCCGGAACTGGACCAGGCTGACGTCGGCCCAGGGGGGCAGAGAGCGGGCGGCGATACCCACCACGGCGCGCGACGCCAGCAGCAGGGCGTCAAGCGCCTCGTCGAAGGCGGCCGAGGGCACGGCTGTGTTCTAGAACGGAAAAGCCCAGGATGTCGACTAAATGTCCGGTGCCGTATCGCGCCAGCGGTACAGCCGAATCGCATAGAGTGGCCCTGAACATCGCCCCAATATTGCAGTTTGGCTACAGCTTGGCCCGTCCTATTGCTCTGGTACCGCGCTCCTCCGATACTTCGGTTGACGAACTGTTCGTCGGGCGGGGCTGTCCCCGCTCTCCTTGAGCAAAGGTGGGTACGACTGCACATGAACGTCCGCAAGAAGGTACTGACTGCCTTCGGCGCCGCCGCGGCGGCGAGCATCGTCGCCGGCGCCGCGGCTTTCGCCTGCACCAACCTGGCCACCCTCAACCTGTCCAGCACCGCGGGCAAGGCCGGTGACCAGGTCACCGTCACCGGCTCGTCGTTCCGCGTCAACCGCACCGACGTCGCCCAGTCCGACGCGGTGGTGCTGCGCTGGAACGGCGTCGAGGGCTCCGAGCTGGCGCGGGTCATGCCCGACAAGGCCGGCAACATCTCGGCCACCTTCGCCATCCCCGAGGGCCAGCCCGGCTACTACGTGATCGTGGCCACGCAGAAGAACGCCCAGGGGGTTGACGCCTACGGCACTCCTGCTCGGGCCAGCTTCCAGATCCTCGGGGCCAACGGCCAGTCGGTCGTCACCCCGGCGGTCTCCTCGGCTGGCAGCACGGTGGCGTCCTCGCCGTCGTCCTCGGGCATCATCGCCCTCACCGTCGGCCTTGGCGCCCTCGGCCTGGCCCTGTTCGGCGCTGGCTTCGTGGCCTTCGTCCGTCAGGCCCGTCGCCGTGACGTCCCGGTCACCGCACAGGTGCGCAAGTAATCACCTAGCTGGCATTACGTAGCGCCCATCTCGGCACCGCCGGGCCTCCTCCGGGGCCCGGCGGTTCCGCGTGTACGGGGCTACGCGCAGTTGCCCGGGGTGGGACGGTCGCGGACGGTCGGGTCAACCACCTCGATGTGGACGTGCGGCCAGGCCGGATCCGCGGTCCTGACCTCGTCCACCTGCGACTCGAACGGCAGCTGGGTGGGCCGGGGGGCCAGCACGGTCTCGCCGGCCACCACCCGGGCGCCGGCCCGGACGCGCACCCCGTCGATGTGGAGGACCTTGACCTCCCAGCCGGGGCGGTCGTCGGGCTCGATGACCACGTAGTCGTCCGAGTGCCGGCAGTACAGGACGTAGGTGCCGGCCCGTTTCACCCGACCGGTGACCGGGGCCCGGATCTCGGTCTCCGGGTCGACCACCACGTCGGCGGCGCCGTGGCTGCCGGTGTCGCGCTCGCGGTCCTCCAGGGTGGTCGGGCGCACCGCGGTGGGCAGGGCGACGAGCTGGCGGGCCCCGTCGTGGTTCGACTGGTGGAACGCCACCCGCTCCACCCTCGACGAGGGATGGGTCAGGGTCACGGGGCCGGCGGTGACGAACGGCGACCATCCGGTCTCGGACACGGCACGCGGCGGGGGGGCGGTGGTGGTGGTGGTGAGGGAACCGGCGCTGGCCCGGACGGCGACGGCCGAGCCGCAGGCGGGGGTGCAGAGGAGAGTGGCCACGGCCACCATCCGCCAGGCCGTGCCGGGCCGAACCATGCCGGCCACGGTACCGGCCGCGTCAACCGCTGGGGGTGGCGGCCTCCACCGCCCGGGCCAGGGCGCCGAGTCGGGCCTCCCAGAACCGCTCCACGAAGGCCGCCACCTCGCCCAGCCCCTCGGGCCGGGCCCGGTAGTACCGCCGGGTCCCCTCCCGCCGCTCCTCGACCAGACCGGCCTCCCGCAGCCGCTGGAGGTGGTGGGACACGGCCTGGCGGGTCAGCTCGAAGCGCTGGCCGACCTGGCCGGCGGTCAGCTCGTCGCCGGCCAGGAGGCTGAGCACCTCCCGGCGGGTGTCGTCGGCCAGCACCTGGAACACCGAGGCCACCCGACCAGAATACCGCAAATCAGTGTTTGCGCTAACGTGTGCTTGCAGACAGGCCGAGGAGGTGGCGACATGGTGAAGGCCAGCACGTCGGTGGAGATTGACCGGCCGGCGGCGGACGTGTACGCCCTTCGTGGCCGAGTTCCCGAACAACCCCCGGTGGCAGCGGGGCATGCGGGCCTGCCGGTGGACGTCCGCGCCGCCCCACGGCGTGGGGTCGACGTACGAGCAGGAGGCCCGCTTCCTGGGCAAGGACGTGCGCAACCGCTTCCGCCTGACCGCCTTCGAACCCGGCCGGCGGGTGAGCTTCGAGAGCACCGGCGGCTCCTTCCCCATCGCCGTCACCCGGACGGTCGAGCCCCTGGGCCCCGACCGCGCCCGGTTCACCGAGGAGGTCGAGGGCGACGCCCGCGGCTTCTACCGGATCGCCGAGCCCCTCCTCTGCGTCATGGTCAGGCGCTCGATCAAGCGGGACTTCCCCCGCCTCAAGCGCCTGCTGGAGGGGGCAGGGGGTTGATCGCGGGGGACGCCGTCGTCGCCGAGGTGCGCCTCGGCCAGCCACCGGAGGCGGTGTTCGAGTTCTTCGTCGACCCCTCCAAGCTCGTCCTCTGGATCGGCCTGGGCGCCGACCTCGACGCCCGGCCGGGGGGCCGGTTCCGTTTCGAGGTGGCCCCCGGCCAGTTCTGCGAGGGGGCCTACGTCGAGGTCGACCGGCCCCGGCGGGTGGCCTTCACCTGGGGCTGGACGGACCCGGCCATGGGCGTGCCTCCGGGCTCGTCCCGGGTGGAGGTCGACCTGGCGCCGGACGGCACCGGCACCCGGCTGCGGCTGGTGCACCGGGGCCTGCCCTCGGACGGCGCCCGCCTGCTGCACGACGACGGGTGGGGGCAGTTCCTGGCCCGCCTGGTGGCGGCGTCGGCCGGGAGCGCAGCCCGCCTACCCCTCCGGCGACCCATCCGCCCTTCTGGAGGAGCTGCGCGCCGCTACCGACCGGATTCCCGGCCCGCCTCCCCCTTCCGGCTGATCCGGTAGTGGAGGGTCAGGAACGGCAGCCCGAACACCCAGAAGGAGTGCTCGGCCCGCACCTCGCCGTCTCCGGCGTACACGTCGAGCTCCTCGGCGAAGCCCTGGACGGCCAGCACCGTGAGGTCGCGGCCGACCGGGTCGATGTAGGCCAGGTAGTGGCCGGGGTGGGGCAGGTCGCTGCGCGACGTGAGGGTGAGCCCGCCCCCCGGCCGGGCCCGGGGAAGCAGGGTGGCGGTGAAGGTGCCCTGGGGGAGCGGGAACCCCACGCTGACGTAGCCCCGGCCCTCGTGGCGGTAGGTCGTGTAGATGCCGACGTAGATGGGCGCTCCGGTGTCGGCGAAGGACCGGATCCACCCCCGCACCTCGGGCACGCCGTCGCCGTCCCGGTCGATGGTGTCGATGCGGCTGTGGACGCCGCGCAACGCCTCCCGCTGGTTCATGGGGACGTTGGCCTGGCCCAGGGGGCGGGCGACCACGGTCCGGTAGAGCAGGTAGCCGGGGCGCACCCACTGTCGCCACTCGGGGACGATGTCGAGGCGGAAGCGGGTGGTGTGCTCGTAGAACTCACGGACGTCGGGGTCGACGGCCGAGGGGTCGAAGTCCGGCCCGGCCAGCACGTCGAGGGAGGCCACGATCCCCGCGTCCTCCGCCTCCCGGCGGTACGTGCCGCCCAGGACGCCGGCCAGGTCCCGGACGTAGTCGGTGCCCACGTAGCGGGCCCGGGACTCCAGGGGGACGACGAAGGGGGCGTCGGCCGCGGCCACCCGCTCGGCCAGCAGGGAGAGCTGGGACTCCCGGAAGACGGTGGCCGAGGTGATGCGGTAGGCCACCACCGTGGCCGCCGCCGTGGTGGCCGCCGGCATCCGGGGGTCGGCGGCGGCCAGGAGCCGGCCGAAGGCGGCGCCGAACACCGGCCCGAACGCCACCTTCTGGGGGCGCAGGCCCATAAGCCCGGCCGCCGTTCCCGCGCCGGTGGCCACCGCCACCGGACCGGCGGGCGACAGCCGCCCGGCCAGCCAGCCCAACGGTGCGGCCATGGCCCCGCTGGTGAGGATCCGGGCCCACAGGGGCGGGATCTCGTCGGGACGCTGCTGGCGGCGGGCGACCGACTCCGACACCGCCAGCCCGCCCGCGCCCAGCAGGGCGCCGAGCACCCGGCTGCGGAGGGAACGGTGGGCGGTGAGCGACAGTCCGGCCAGCGCGCCAATGCCGGCCATGAACACCAGGCCCGACCGGTCGGCCCTACGCCCGCCGGCCATCACGCCCGGACCAGGTGGGCTCCCGCCGCCGACACCACGAAGGCGGCCGAGGCGCTGAGGGCAATGGCCCCACCCGCGGCGATGCCGAACACGGCCGACAGGCACAGGCCGACCACGCCGCTGGCCGCGCCGATCCCCGCGGCGACCACCATGGCCGGCGCCACCCGGTCGACCCACAGGCGGGCGGCCAGGGCGGGGACGGTGAGGAGGGCCACGGCCAGGAGGGTGCCGACGGCGGGAACGGCCGTGACCAGGGCGATGGTGACGATGGCGAGCAGGGCCAGGTCGAGCAGGGCGGTGCGGTAGCCGGCGGCGGCCGCCCCTTGGGGGTCGAACGCCCCGAGCACCAGCTCCTTGTGCAGGGCCACCAGGGCGAGGAGCAGGACGGCGCCCACCACGGCCGTGGTCACGATGTCGCCCCGGGTGACCGTCAGCACCGAGCCGACCAGGAAGGCCGACAGGTCGGTGGAGGAGGAGGGCCGGGCCGAGAGGATCAGCACGCCGAGGGCGAACGACCCGGCCAGGACCACGCCGATCACCGTGGCGTCGTCGAGCACCTTGGACGCCCCCAGGGCGACCACGGCCAGCACCACGAGCAGCCCGAACGCCGAGCCCCCGAGGAACAGGTTGAACCCCACGACCGAGGCGATCACCACGCCCGGGAACGTGGCGTGGGACATGGCCACGACGAAGAACGGGAGCCGGCGCAGCAGGACGTGGACGCCGACCACTCCGGCCACCACACCCACGAGGACGGCCTCGACGAGGGCCCGCTGGAAGAACGGCGACCCCAGGCTCTCGCCCAGCGCATTCACCCGGCGGCCGCCCGGGACAGCCGGTTGCGCACGGCGACGGCCGCGGCCACGACGAGGAAACCGGCGGTAATGGTGAGGACGACGAGGGCGCCCGCGGCCAGGCGCAGGTCGTGGTTGACCGAGGCCTCGTAGCTGGCGGCCAGGCCCAGCCAGCCGCACACCGCGGTCAAGACGGCGGCCACCACCATCATGGGCGGCACCCGGCGGCAGCACAGCCGGGCGGCGGCCGCGGGCGTCACCAGGAAGGCCACCAGCAGCACCGTGCCGACGGCCCGGACGGCGGCCACCACGGCGAGAGCCACCACCAGGTCGAGCACCAGGTCGAGGCGGCGGACGGGGTACCCCATGGCCCCGGTCACGGCCGGGTCGAAGGCCCGGAGCATGAGCTCCTTGTGCACGGCCAGGAGGACGGCCAGCCCCACCACGACCAGCACGGCCGTCTCCAACACCTGCCGGGCATCGACGGCCAGGATCCGTCCGAACAGCAGGGCGGTGAGGCTCGACTGGAAGCTGTCGCTCCGGGAGACGACGACCACTCCCAGGGCGAAGAAGGTGGCGATCAGGAGGGCGAGGGCGGCGTCGGTGTCGACCCGGTCGTTGCCGGTCAGGACCTGGAGGAGCAGGACCGAGGCCACGGCGGCGACGAGGGCCCCGGCCAGGAGCGACTGGCCGGCCACGAAGGCGATCGCCACCCCGGGGAAGACCGTGTGCTGGAGGGCCTCGGTGACGAAGGCCCGCCGGCGCAGGAGCAGGTGGACGCCCAGGACCCCGCCCAGGACGCCCAGGAGCACCACCTCCATCAGGGCCCGGGCCATGAACGGCACGGTGAAGGGGTCGACCAGGATCCGCCGGAGGCCGGCCATGGGCTAGGCCGTGACGATGGTGCTGCCACCGGCCAGGACGACGGCGCCGGCGCCGTAGGTGTCCCGGAGGCGTTCGGCGGTCAGCGCTTCTTCGATGGGCCCGAAGGCCACCTGGCGGCGGTTGATGAG
>JBOGIE010000131.1:0-8068 GCA_050742435.1 Acidimicrobiales bacterium
TCGACACCGTCTTCGGGGTCGTCCCCACCGCCGAGGACGACACCGGCGCCGCCCTCGTCCGCCGGCCGGCGGCACCCACGGCCGGCAGCCTGGCCGAGGTGGCCGACGACCTTCGTGATTCCCGCCGCAACCTGGACGCGCTGGGGTCGGTGCTCGGGTCGGGGAACACCACGTCCTTCGCCATCGAGGAGCAGCTGCTGGTGGCCGAGTCCTCCGACCTCAGAACCCGCCGCCAGCGCGAGCCTTACATCGAGGCCGCCGACCGCATGGTCCTCGAGCAGCTGAGGCTCATCGAGATGCCCGAGGGCCGCTCGATCACCCTTACCGCCCGCACCGGCGAGATACCGGTGACGTTCAAGAACAACACCGGCAAGCCGGTGCGGGTGGTGGTCACGATCGAGAGCGACCGGCTGGACTTCCCGGGCGGCACGGTCCAGGACCTGGAGCTCACCCGCCTGAACACCACCGAGCGCTTCCCCGTGGTGGCCCGGGCCTCGGGCGCCTTCCCCATCCGGATCACCCTGGAGTCGCCCGACGGCCACCTGGTGGTCGGCCGGGCCCGGATCACGGTACGGTCAACCGCAGCGTCAGGCGCCAGCCTGGTCGTGGCCCTGGGGGCGGCCACGTTCCTGGCCGTGTGGTGGGGCCGCAACGCGGTGAAGGGGCGCCGAGCGAGAGGGCTTGTCCAGGAACCATGACCATACGAATCGTCACGGACAGTGCGTGTGACCTGCCCGACGAGCTGGTGGCCGAGCTGGGCATCGACGTGGTGCCGCTCAAGATCCGGTTCGGGTCCGAGGAGCTGGTCGACCGCCAGGATCTGACCGCGTCCGAGTTCTGGGCCCGGTGCGCCACCTCGGCCGAGCTGCCGTCCACGGCCGCCCCGTCGCCGGGCGCCTTCGAGGAGGTCTTCCGCAAGGCGGCCGAGGGCGGGGCCGAGGGCGTGGTGTGCGTGAACCTGTCCTCGAAGCTGTCGGCCACGGGCGAGGCGGCCCAGGCCGCGGCCCGGGCGGTGGCCGACGTGGTGCCGGTCAGGGTGGTCGACTCGCTGTCGGTCACCCTGGGGCAGGGCATGATCGCGGTGGAGTCGGCCCGCCGGGCGGCGGCGGGTGCGTCGGTGGACGAGATCGTCGCCCTGGCCGAGGACATGGCCCGCCGGACCAAGGTCTACGGCGGCCTCGACACCCTGGAGTACCTCAAGCGCGGAGGCCGTATCGGCGCCGCCCAGGCCCTGCTGGGGTCGATCCTGTCCATCAAGCCCTGCATCGAAGTGGTGGACGGCAAGGTGGAGCCAGGCCCCAAGCAGCGCACCCGGTCGCGGTCGCTGCAATGGCTGGCCGACCAGGTGGGGGCCCACCGGGGCGTCGAGAACCTGGCCGTCCTGCACGGCGACGCGCCCGACGTCGACACCCTCCTCGCCCTCCTCAACCCCCACTTCCCCCGCGAGCGGATCGTCGTGGGCCAGCTGGGCGCGGTGGTGGGCGCCCACACCGGGCCGCGGACGATCGGGGTGGCATTCCAGACCGCCGCCGGGGCCGGTACCGTGTCCTAGGTGTCGGATGCCGCGCCGCTGGGAGGAGCGCCCCTCGGGGGCCCCCACGGCGTGCGCAGCGAGCGGATCCTCTCCGGCCGCTACCGCCTGAAGCGGCTGATCGCCAAGGGGGGCATGGCCGAGGTCTGGGAGGCGGTCGACGACATCCTGGGCCGGCCGGTGGCGGTGAAGGTCCTCCATCCCCACCTGGCCGCCGACGAGCTGTTCCGCGAGCGCTTCCGCCGGGAGGCCATCGCCGCCGCCCGCCTGGCCCATCCCAACGTGGTGGCCACCTTCGACACCGGCACCGACGACAGCATCACGTTCATCGTCATGGAGCTGGTCGAGGGCCGGACGCTGCGGGAGACGCTGAACGAGAGCGGGCCGATGGCCCCGCGCCCCGCGGTCCACATCGCCGCCCAGGTCGCCGACGCCCTGAACTACGCCCACAAGTCGGGGATCGTCCACCGCGACGTCAAGCCGGCCAACATCCTCCTGTGCCCCGACGGTCGGGTGAAGGTGGCCGACTTCGGCATCGCCAAGGCGGTGGAGGACACCCAGCCGGGCCGGCCCGGCGGCCACGATGCCCTGACCGGCACCGGTTCCATCATCGGCACCGCCGCCTACCTGTCGCCCGAGCAGGTGGAGGGCGGCGCGGTCGACGGCCGGACCGACGTCTACGCCCTCGGCGTCGTCCTCTACGAGATGCTCTGCGGCCGCCCCCCCTTCTCCGGCGACACCGACATGGCCGTCGCCCTCAAGCACGTCACCACCCGGCCGCTCGAGCCTCGCCAGGTGCGGGCCGGCATCCCCCGGGCCCTGGAGGACGTCGTTCTGCGGGCCATGAACAAGCTGCCCGAGGCCCGCTACCAGTCGGCCGCCGAGCTGCAGACCGCCCTGGTCTCGGTCGAAATGGGCGCCGGCGACCCCACCAACGTCGTCGCCGCGCCGCCCCGGCCCCTGCCCCGGCAGGACCACACGCCGCCCCGGGGCGTTCCACCCTCCTTCGTCCAGACCGAGCGCAAGTGGATGGTGCCCACGGTGGTCATCGTGGCCGTGGCCCTCACCCTGGCCGTGGTCGGCGTGCTTTTCGCCCGCTCCGACACGGGCCAGCGCCTGATCGACGACCTGACCACCGAGGAGCCGGCCGCCAACCAGCAGGCGCTGCCCACCCCCACGCCGCTGGCCTTCGACCCTCCGCCGGGAAGCCGGGCCGAGCACGACGACGAGCTGCCCTTCCTGGTCGACGGCGACCCGGCCACCGCCTGGTCCACCGAGACCTATAGCCGGCGGGACTTCGGGGGGCTCAAGCCGGGCGTCGGGGTCGTCCTCCAGCTCGACGGCCAGCACAGGTTCGACGAGCTGCGCGTCACCTCGCCCAGCGACGGCTGGTCGGCCGAGGTGGTGGTCGCCGACACCCCCAAGCCCACACGGGAGGCGTGGGGCCAGGCCGTCGCCTCCAAGAAGTCGATCGGGGAGGGCTCGACGACCTTCGACCTGAAGGGGCGCACGGGGGGCGCCGTCCTCCTGTGGATCACCGACCTGGGTGCCGGGAACAGCTCGCTGAGCATCGGGGAGCTCCGCCTCGGCTGAATACAACATGAAGAGTCGCCGCCTACCCTCCCGGGCATCGAACGTGACGACCGGGAGCTGGTGGAGGATGCCCAGGGGGGCGATCGGGCGGCCCTGGACACCCTCCTGCGCCGCCACTACGACCGCCTCTACGCCCTGTGCCGGCGCATGACCGGCGACGCCGCCGACGCCGCCGACGCCTGCCAGGAGGCCCTGATCGCCATCGTCCGCGGCCTCCCGTCCTTCGACGGCCGGTCGGCCTTCGGCACCTGGGCGTACCGGGTGGCCACCAACGCCTGCCTGGACGAGCTGCGTCGCCGGCGGCGCCGGCCCGAGCCCGGCCTGCCCGAGGGGTCGGCCGAGGTCCCGTCGCCGGTGGAGCACACCGAGTCGTCGGACACCCGGCTCGACCTGGACCGGGCCCTGCAGTCGCTCCCGGCCGACTACCGGGCCGCCGTCGTGCTGCGCGACGTGTGCGGGCTGAGCTACGACGAGATCGCCCAGACCCTCTCCATCCCAGCCGGCACCGTCCGCTCCCGGATCGCCCGGGGCCGCAGCGCCCTCGTCCCCCTTCTCGCCCCCGGCCGGAACCCCGGCCCCTCCTCCGAGCGTCCAACCACCGGATGACCGAGCACGCCGACCTCGACGCCCTGAGCGCCTTCATGGACGGGGAGGCCCCCGAGTGGGCCTCGCACGTGGACGCCTGCCCGCAGTGCCGGGCCATGGTGGACCAGCTGCGAGCCGTCGCCCGCGCCGTCGGCGCACCGGTCGAGCCCGCCCCGGCAGGGGCTCAGGAGGCGGCCGTGGCCGCCGCCCTGGCCGATGGACACCGGCGCAGTGCCGCCGGACCGGCTCCCGTCTCCCCGCTCGCCCGCCGCCGACCGGACCGGCGCTGGAACGTCGTGGCGTCGGTGGCCGCCGTGCTCCTCGTGGGCGTCCTGGGGCTCTCCGCCCTGGTGACCCTGAGCACCGGGTCGCGCGACCGGACCACCGCGGCCGGCCCGGCGCCTGAGTCGGCGCCCGCCGACCGCAGCTTTGCCGGAGGCAGCGCAGCCGACAGCTCCTCCTCGGCCGCCGCAGCTGTACCCCCTACCGACCTGGGCGACATCGCCGACGTCGCCACCCTCCGGGCCCGGGCCCTGCCGGGGGCGTCCGTGGCCACCGGGCAGGCGTCAGGGGGGGCGGGCGGGACGGCCGGCAGTGCGACCGGATCCCGCTCGGCCGCCCCCTCGTCCCCGGCCCTGAGCGAGCAGGCCCCGGCGCCCACCGCGGTCGGCACCCGACCGTGCGAGGAGCAGGCCCGGGGGCGGGAGCCGGCCCTGGGCCAGGTCGTCTTCTACGCCACCGCCCGCCACCGGGGCGCTCCGGCCGTGGTCCTGGGCTTCTCCAGCGGGCCCTCGCCCGCCCCGGTCACTCTGTTGCTGCTGGCGCAGGACGGCTGCGCCGAGCTCCTGCGGACGGTGGCCGGGCCCTGATCGCCCCGGCGGCGGCGGCGAGGGCCACCGCCGCCCAGCCCTTCCACCCCACCGTGCCCAGGCGGTGGCCGGTGGAGATCCACGCCGCCCACACCATGGACCCCGCGCCCAGGGCGGCGGCGGCGGCGGCCAGCACGGCGCCGCCCGACCGGGCCACGGCCACCATGGCCTCGGCCACGAACAGGCCCACGAGCAGGCCCGAGCCGACGATGGCCCAGCCCTCGAACCCGTACTCGCCGAGGACGGCGGCGGCCAGCACCGCCACCGCGGCGCCGGCGACCACGGCCAGGGGAGCGCGCACGGTGCCGAGGGTAGGCTCCCGCCATGGCGCAGGAGGGCAAAGACTGGACCACGGACCTGCTCGACCGGCTCGACCACTACATCGAGCTGGTCCGCAGCAACACCACCGACCGTGTCGTCCGTGTCGCCCGCCTGCTGGTCTTCGGCCTCATCGCCGCCATCCTGGGGTCGATGGCCGGCCTGCTGGCCCTCATCGCCCTGATCCGGGTCCTCGACGTCGTCCTGCCCCGGGAGGTGTGGCTTCCCTACGTCATCCTCGGGGCAATATTCCTAGGGGCCGGCTTGTTCCTCTGGGCGAAGAGAACGGTCCCCGCTGAATCTCAGGCAGCCGGGCGGCCGTGACGACAGGAGCACTGTGAGCGACAGTTCCATGAACGGGACCCGGGATGTGGTCATCATCGGGTCGGGCCCGGCGGGGCTGACCGCGGCCATCTACACCGCCCGGGCCAACCTGCGGCCCCTCGTGTTCGAGGGCTCGCCCTCCTCCACCGGCGACCAGCCCGGCGGCCAGCTCATGCTGACCACCGAGGTGGAGAACTACCCGGGGTTCGTCGAGGGGATCCAGGGCCCCGAGCTGATGGCCAACATGCGGGCCCAGGCCGCCCGCTTCGGGGCCGAGTTCATCACCGAGAAGATCGACCGGGTGGACCTCACCTCCAGCCCCTCCCGGGTCTGGGTGGGCGACACCGAGTACCGCTCCCGGGCCGTGATCGTGGCCACCGGGGCCAAGGCCAAGATGCTGGGGCTCGACCACGAGCGCCGGCTGATCGGCCACGGTGTGTCCACCTGCGCCACCTGCGACGGGTTCTTCTTCAAGGGCCAGCAGATCGCGGTGGTGGGCGGGGGCGACTCGGCCATCGAGGAGGCCAACTTCCTCACCAAGTTCGCCGACAAGGTCACGATCATCCACCGCCGCGACACCCTGCGAGCGTCGAAGATCATGCAGGAACGGGCGTTCAAGAACGAAAAGATCGAGTTCCTCTGGGACTCCGTGCCCGTCGCCCTCCACGGCGACGACCGGCTCACCGGCGTCACCGTCAAGAACGTGAAGACCGGCGAGAAGTCCGAGCTGGCCGTGACCGGCATGTTCGTGGCCATCGGCCACCATCCCAACACCAACCTGTTCGTGGGCCAGCTGGCCATGGACGACGCGTCCTACCTGCTGACCCACCGCGGCACGCACCTGAACGTCGAGGGCGTGTTCGCGGCCGGCGACGTCCAGGACCGGACCTACCGCCAGGCGGTCACCGCCGCCGGCTCCGGCTGCATGGCCGCCATCGACGCCGAGCGCTGGCTGGAGAGCCAGCCCCACGAGTCCGAGATCATGCAGACCCCCACCGAATGGTGACCCCGGTCGCCCCGGAATGCGCCGGGTCAGTCCAGCGTTCAACATTCCGAACCCCCGAGGAGGCACGAGGCTGATGGCAGGCAATCTTCTGGAGCTGACCGACGAGACGTTCGACGAGGAGGTCGGTTCGTCCGAGTTGCCCCTCCTCGTCGACTTCTGGGCCGAGTGGTGTGGCCCGTGCCGCATGGTCGCTCCGGTGCTGGAGCAGATCGCCAACGAGAACTCCGACAAGATCCGCCTGGCCAAGCTCAACGTCGACGACGCCCCGGCCGTGGCCCAGCGCTTCGGCATCATGAGCATCCCCACGCTGATGGTGTTCCAGGACGGCGTGGCCAAGAAGCGGATCGTGGGGGCCAAGGGCAAGGGCCAGCTGCTGGAGGACCTCTCCGAGTTCCTGTAGGACCCGCGTTCCCCAGTCGCGGCGGCGGCCGGTGGCGGAGATGGGCGGCCGCGCCCCTGCGGGCGCGCTCCGGGGGAATTCATGCACGGATGCGCATGCTACGATGAGTGCATGCCGCCGCTCGCCGTGGGACAGTCAGCACTCTCCCGTGACGGGTTGGAGGAAGCGGCCGAGCTGCTGAAGGCCCTGGCCAGCGTGCACCGGCTGGCCATCCTCGTCGAGCTCCAGGACGGTCCCCGCTGCGTCCACGAGCTGGTCGAGGCCCTCGACATCTCCCAGCCGCTGGCGTCCCAGCACCTGCGGGTGCTCCGGGCGCTGCACCTGGTCCGGTCCCAACGGCGGGGCCGGGAGACGGTGTACTCGCTGGGCGACGAGCACATCGCCCACATCGTCAACGACGCCCTGGTCCACGCCCGGGAGAGGAGATCTGCATGACCGACGACCACACCGAACACCAGACCCACGCCGACCACCAGCACGACCACGGCGAGGGCTGTGGCCACGAGGCTGTCGAGCACGACGACCACACCGACTTCGTGCACGACGGGCACCGCCACTTCGCCCACGCCGGCCACTGGGACGAGCACTGACCCCTCGCCGGGAACTGCACTCCGGCGAGGAGGCGGAGCGCCTCCACCGGGAGGCGTCCGCACGGCTGGCCGCTCTCGACCAGCGCTATACCTCCAGCCGCCGGGCCCTGGTCGACGTGATGGCCGGGGCCGGCCGGCCCATGACCATGCCCGAGATCCTGGGCGCGGCCAGCGGCGTGCCCCAGAGCTCGGCCTACCGCAACCTCACCGTCCTCTGTGAGGCGGGCGTGGCCCGCCGCCTGGCCGGAGCCGACGACGTCGGTCGCTTCGAGCTGGCCGAGGACCTGAGCGGCCATCACCACCACCACCTGGTGTGCTCGGCCTGCGGCGTGGTGACCGACGTCCCCACCTCGGCCCGGCTGGAGAAGGCCCTCGACGAGGCCGCCCGCCTGGCCGCCGAGGAGACCGGATTCGACGTCACCGACCACCGCATCGACCTGGAAGGCGTCTGCCCCTCCTGCCGCTAGCCGGCGAATTTCCTGGTTTGGGCCTCCGAGGCACCGGGTAGGTCGACACGAATTGCCCATCGGCCAATGGAGGACACGATGCTGCAACTCACCCACGCCGCTGCCACCCAGGTCGCCCAGGCCCGCCAGTCCCAGGGACTCCCGGAGACGTTCGGCCTGCGCATCTACGGAGAGCAGCAGGCCGGAGGCGGGCTGACCCTGGGCCTGGCCTTCGCCGAGCTCCCGTCCGAGGACGACCAGATCACCGAGCAGCAGGGGACCAAGCTGTTCATCGCCAGCGAGGTGGTGGAGCCTCTTTCGTCGGCCGCCCTCGACGTCCAGGACACGCCCGACGGCGCGACCCTCGTCCTCACCGAGCAGCAGCCCGGCCTGGGCGACTAGCCCG
>JBOGIE010000132.1:0-8027 GCA_050742435.1 Acidimicrobiales bacterium
CCCCGAGAGCTGGCGGCTCAGCTCCGGTAGGGCGATCACCATGGCCCAGCCCAGGCCGATGTAGCAGAGCAGCCCCAGGACCGCCTTCTCGGCGATGCCGGTGAGGGCGAAGAGGAACCCGAGGGCCGCCCCCGCCCAGACGGCGACGAGGATCACCGTGCCGGTGGTCCCCCCGAGGGCCAGCAGGCACAGCGGGGTGTACGAGCCGGCGATCATCACGAAGATGGTGGCGTGGTCGGTCCGCCGCATCCGCCGGCGGGCGGCGAACGACCACCGGCCCCGGTGGTAGGCGGCGCTGACCCCGAACAGGCCGGTCATGCCGACGGCGTAGACCACCGCGGCCAGCCGGGCCCGACCCGAGGAGCCGGCGGCGATCACCGCCCCGCCGGCGGGCACGGACAGGAAGAAGCAGACGAGGTGCAGCCAGCCCCGCAGGAGCGGGGGGATCGGGTCACCCTGCGGGGGGGCGCCGGGGGCGGACGGGGTCGGCGACCCTTGCAGGACACTCACGAGCCCGCCCATGGTACGGCTAGGTCACGCTCACCCGCACCTCGGGCGGCCGGTGCTCCCGGCGCAGGTGGGCGGCGATGGCCGCGCTGGTGACCGCGGCCCAGGCGCACCACAGCGAGGTCAGGGCGCTGCTCTCGACCCAGGCAAGGACGAGGACGGCGAGCAGGTTGGCCACGCCGAACCCGGCGACGCGCCGGTGGCTGGACAGGAGAGGCGGGGCACAGGCGACGAGGGCATAGACGGCGGCCAGGAGCCCGCCGTGGTCCATGTTCAGCTGGTAGGCCAGGTGGTACCCCTCGATGCGGACGGTAACGGGGCCCTGGACCAGCCCGAGCAGGTAGACCGCGGCCAGCAGGGCCCCGGTGACCCCGAGCCACGCCATGGCTCGTCGTCGCCCGGCGTCGGGCTCCGCCGCCCGCACGGCCAGCGGAACCAGCACCGGCAGCACGCAGACCGCGAAGACCAGGTAGATCCACATGGCCAGGCGGCCGGTGGAGGCGGCGATGTCGCCGTTCAGGCCCCACCACACGGCCGCCTCGACCAGCAGGTGGGCGCCGAGGAGGACGGGCAGCGCACCCAGCAGCCGCTCGCCCGGGTCGTGGACCTGGCGGAGGGCGTCGACGCCGACCGCGGTGACCACGACGCCCGCCAGCACGTCGGCCTCTGCCGAGAAGCACACGAGGCGGTTCCTCCCGGGTGACTGGTCACGTCCCCGTCTGCGGGCTGAAACGGCTGCCCGCGATCGTACCGGTCAGGCGATCTTTCTCAGGATGACGAGGGACCGCGGGGCCAGGGCCAGCTCCTCGTCGGCCAGGAGGGTGATCCCCTCCCGGTCGTCCTCCTGGCGGGAGTAGCCGATGGCGGTGTCCAGGATCAGCTCGTAGGTGCTGGCCCACTTGCCGTTCGGGAGGCGGAAGCCCACCGGCTCCGTCCCGTTGAGCAGGACCAGGAAGCTGTCGTCGACGATCCGCTCGCCTCGGGGGCCGGGCTCGGAGATCTCGTCGCCGTTGAGGAACATGCCCAGGGCGGTGACCTCGCCGTTGCGCCACTGCTCCTCGTTCATCTCCTCGCCGTCGGGGTCGAACCAGCCGATGTCGGCCAGGCCGGTGCCGTGGATGGGCCGGCCCTGGAAGAACCGGCGGCGCCGGAAGACCGGGTGGTCGCGGCGCAGGGCGACCATCCGGCTCGTCACGTCGAGCAGCTCCCGGGCCTCGTTGTCGAGGTCCCAGTCGATCCAGTTGAGCTCGTTGTCCTGGCAGTAGGTGTTGTTGTTGCCCTTCTTGGTCCGGTTGAGCTCGTCGCCCCCGAGGAGCATGGGCACGCCCTGGGACAGCAGGAGGCTGGCGAGGAGGTTGCGCTGCTGGCGCCGGCGCAGCTCGAGCACCTCGGGGTCGTCGGTGTCGCCCTCCACCCCGCAGTTCCACGAGCGGTTGTCGTCGGTGCCGTCCCGGTTGTTCTCGCCGTTGGCCTCGTTGTGCTTGTGGTTGTAGGAGACCAGGTCGCGAAGGGTGAAGCCGTCGTGGGCGGTGATGAAGTTGATCGACGCGCTCGGCCCCCGCCCGTCGCCCTGGTAGAGGTCGCTCGACCCGGTGAGGCGGTAGCCCATCTCGGCCAGCGACGTCCCCTGCCCCCGCCAGAAGTCCCGGACCGCGTCGCGGTACTTGCCGTTCCACTCGGTCCACAGGACCGGGAAGTTGCCGACCTGGTAGCCGCCCTCGCCCACGTCCCACGGCTCGGCGATCAGCTTGACCGAGGAGACCACCGGGTCCTGGTGGATGAGGTCGAAGAAGGCGGAGAGCCGGTCGACCTCGTGGAAGCCGCGGGCCAGGGCCGACGCCAGGTCGAACCGGAACCCGTCCACGTGCATGTCGGTGACCCAGTACCGCAGGCTGTCCATGATGAGGTGCAGGACCTCGGGGTGGCGGGCGTTGAGGGTGTTGCCCGTGCCCGTGTAGTCCATGTAGTGGCGGGGGTTGTCCTCCACCAGGCGGTAGTAGGCGGCGTTGTCGATGCCCCGGAAGTTGAGGGTCGGGCCCATGTGGTTGCCCTCGGCCGTGTGGTTGTAGACGACGTCGAGGATGACCTCGATGCCGGCGGCGTGCAGCGTGCGCACCATGGCCTTGAACTCCCGGACCTGCTCGCCGCGGGTGCCCGACGACGAGTAGGCGGCGTGGGGGGCGAAGTAGCCCACCGAGTTGTAGCCCCAGTAGTTCGACAGGCCCCGCTTGACCAGGTCGTGCTCGGACACGAAGTGGTGGACCGGGAGGAGTTCGACCGCAGTGACGCCCAGGCGGGTGAGGTGCTCGATGGCCGCCGGGCTGGCCAGGCCGGCGTACGTGCCGCGCTGGCTCTCCGGGACGTCGGGATGGCGCATGGTGAAGCCCTTGACGTGGACCTCGTAGATCACCGTCTCGTGCCACTGCCGGCGGGGCAGCTGGTCCTCGCCCCAGGGGAACAGGGTGTCGGCCACCACCGCCCGAGGGACGTGGGGGGCGGAGTCCCGGTCGTCGGGATGGTCGTCGCTGCCGCCGACCACGTAGCCGAAGACGGGGTCACCCCAGTCGAGGTCGCCGTCGATGGCCCTGGCGTATGGGTCGATCAGCAGCTTGGCCGGGTTGAACCGCTGGCCCCACTGGGGCTGGTAGGGGCCGTGGACCCTGAACCCGTACCGCTGGCCGGGACTGACACCGGGCACGTAGCCGTGCCACACGTGGGCGGTGACCTCGCGCAGGGGGAGCCGGGTCTCCTTCCCATGGCGGTCGAACAGGCACAGGTCGACCCCGGACGCCGCCTCGGAAAAGACGGCGAAGTTGGTGCCCTCGCCGTCCCAGGTGGCGCCGGGGGGGTAGGGTCGGCCTGGCCAGAGATCCATGGGCAGTAGCATCTCCTACGGGGACGCTGTCGCAAAACCGAGCCCCCTCGGAGGTCCTCTTTGCAACGCCTCTCCAGCTGGTGGTCCGGTCTCGATCGTGCCTACCGCTTCAACGTCGGCCTGTACGCCATGGCCGCGCTGTCCATGGCCGCCCTCCTCTTCGAGGTGGCCACCGGATCGGACGAGTCGCCCCGCCGGCAGACGGCCAGCCAGTCGCCGGCCAGCACCGCCGGGGTGACGACCACCACCGGGTCCGGCGCCACGACGTCGTCCAGCTCCACGTCGAGCTCGACCTCCTCGACGGTGGACTCGTCGTCCACCACCGTCGCCACCATCCCGTCCGGGTTCACCGGGACGACCCAGCCGAGCGTGGCCACCACCGCGCCACGGTCGCCGGGCACCACCGCCAGCCCGCCGCCGGCCACCACGTCGCCCCCCACCACGGTCGAGGAGGAGCCCACCACCACGCTGCCGCCCAACACCACGTCGATCGTCGTGCCGCCCTCGACCACCACGCCACCGCCGACGACCCTACCGGTGACGACCACGGTGCCGCCGACCACCATCCCGTCCGGCTAAGGCGCCCCGCTCAGGCGCCGCGGGCCGCGGCGCGCCAGGGGATCAGGCGTGGTTCCCGTGCCTTCCTGGCGCACGGACCCGCAGCCGGTACGGGTCAGCGCGCGCCAGGAAGGATAGGACGAAGGCCCTGCGCCGCGGGCTGGCGGTGAACCTGCCAAAGCCCTCCGCGCCGACGGCGCAGGGTCGGTCTTGGGCTACTCCAGCGTGCAGCCGCAGGAGTTGATCTCCCGGGTGATCATGCCCTTCCCGGTGTCCATGTGGGTGGTGCAGGGCATGCAGGGGTCGAAGCTGCGGATGGCCCGCAGGACGTCGATGCCCTTGACCTGGTCGTCGGGGACCGACTCCAGGATCGGGGTGTCCACGATGGCCTGCTCGTAGGGGCCCATGCCACCGAAGGGGTCGGTGGGTGCGGCGTTCAGGGTCGAGGGCGTGGTGATCTGGTAGTTCACGATCTTGCCCTTGTCCATGATCATGTGGTGCAGCAGCCAGCCGCGACCCGCCTCCCAGAAGCCCACCGACACCCGCTCGTCGCGGGGGATCTTGAACGGGGTGTGGACCTTGGTGTCGCCCCGGCGCCAGTACTCGAAGGCCTTCAGCAGGCAGTTCATGCCGATGGTGGCGGTGAAGGCCATGGAGTAGGCCCGGGCCCGGTTGCGCTCCAGGGCGCACAGCGTGCGGGGCAGGGCCCAGAACAGCTCGGTCTCGGGCAGGGCGTGGCGGGGGACGAGCATCCGGATGCCGTCGCCGGTGGGCTCACAGAACGGGTTCTCGGCGTAGTCACCGCGCAGGGCGGTGCCCCACAGCTGGCCGTAGGCCCCGGTCTCGACCACCTGGCGGTCCCAGCGGGGAGAGGTGTCCCAGGTGTACTTCTCCTTGAAGCTGGTGGCCGTGGGCTTGGGCAGGGTGGTCTTGTTCCACGGGTGGTACGGCGAGATCGGGTTGCCCAGGGGGTCGGTGCGGTAACGCTGGGGCCCCGTCTTGGTCCAGTCGTCGTAGAAGGAGTGCTCGATGAACTCCTCGAACCCGATGTTGAGCTCGGTGAGCTTGTGGGTGACCAGCTTGCCCTCGATGATGATGGCCGGGCTGGCCCACCGCCGGTCGCCCCAGGCGTCGCAGTTGGCGTAGGTGGCGTCGTAGACCTCGGAGTCGTCCCAGATGCCGGGCTGAGCCAGGTTGGTCGGGCGGGCGCCCACCTGCTCGTAGGCCGGGTTGGCGTCGAGGAAGAAGTCGCACAGGTCGTCCCAGATGCGGCAGATGACCTTGCACCAGTCGAGGATCTTGCCCAGCTGGCCGTAGTACTCGTTGAACGTGCTGGTGGTGACGGTGGTGGACATACCGCCCGGGACGATCGTCGACGGGTGCGGGTACTTGCCGAACATCAGCTGGCACATGATGCGCCCGACCCGGGTCCACTCGAGGGCCTCGAGGTAGATCTTCCCGGTGAGGGGGTTGAGGGCGTCCATGATGTCTTTGATCGTCGTGTAGCCGTGGATGTCGCCGTGGGGGGAGAGGGTCTTCTCGGCCCGGGTGACGAGCTCGGGGTTGGTGACGCTGACCAGGGCGGTGGAGTAGTCCGGCCCGGCCAGGAGCCCGAGGTGGAGGGGGCGGTCGTAGAACATCTCGCCCACCTCGCCCAGGTTCCGCACCTCGACGCCCAGCGGCGGCGGGCAGACCCCGAAGGCCTGCTCGATGTTCAGCGCCGAGCACGTGGCGTGGACGCCACCGCACACCCCGCAAGCCCGCGAGGAGATGTCGATGGCGTCGCGGGGGTCGCGGCCCTCGAGGATGACCTCGTAGCCGCGGAAGAGCATGGCCCGGGAGTGGGCGTCGACCGCCCGCCGGTTCTCCAGGTCGAGGACGGTGTGCACGGCGAGGGCGCCGGCCACCCGGGTCATGGGGTCGATGTTCCAGTCCCGCAGGCGCGGCGGAGCGGCGAGTTGGGCGCCGGGGCCTTCCTGGCGCCGGACGTACCCCTTCGGCTCGGCCAGCGTGACCGAGTAGGGGTCCTTGACCCCCGCCTTCAGCCGGGCCTTGCCGCCGTCGTCGAACTCAATGGGCAAGTTCTTGAAACACATTGAAAAGGATCTCCCCTCTACCTGTTTGCCTGCGCTAGCGGTTTCGGCCCCGACCCCCGTTGGTCTTGCCGTGGAGCGTTTGGTTCCGACCGTCGTGGACGAGCAGGACAGGCGCGTCGAAGCTCCACCGGGAGCCCTCGCCCGACCCGGCGCCGATGCGCGCCATCAGATCGAGCGGGGTGTCCCGCCAGTGCTCGTTCGCCGTCTTCTTCGCCGTGACCTGGGTGTTGCGGGAAGGTGCGCCGACTACTTCCTGCGACACGGGCCGTCTCGGTCGGCCCGCGGTGCGAGTGCCGTGCGTCCGACCCCTCGTGGTCGTGGTGATGGCGCCACCCCCCTAGGTGGGTCCAATACCTGCTCGTCTCACATATATGTCAAAACTCGGATCCAGTATACGCGCGGGAATCAGCGGCCAGAGAGACTTTTTCCCCCATCGGCGGGCGGAAGGAGCAGCCATGAGACGCCCTTTCCCGTCATTCTGCGGCTTTCTCGGCGTCCGAGGCGGCGCTAGCGCGCGTTTTCCATAATGGAGGCCCTGCGCACCATCGGAAACGCTCTATGGCGCCCGGGCATGGGGCGATGAGTCCTCAATCGATCGGTCGCGCTGGGAGGGAGAGGAGAAAAGGAGCGCCCGCTGAGCACGATCGACCGGGGCGTTCACGGCCGCGCTGGCTGCCGATCAAGGCGAACGCGTACGACTGTTGTCGCCAGACCGAACACCGAACGACCGTAAGGGCACAAAGGTGGAGGCAGGTATCCTGTGTTCGTGAAAGAACGAACGCCGAACAAGCAGGAGCAAGAGGCGCTGGACGACCTCACCTTCGCCCTGCGGACTTTCGCCGGTCTGCACGTGGACGAGATTCGCCTGCTCGACCGCCCGGCGGCCGTCGATCTCCTCGTGGACACCGATCGGGGCGTCCTGGCGGTCGAGGTGAAGTCAAAACCCTCGGCGGAGTCGATCTGGGCGGCGGTCGGCCGGTGGCAGTTCGATCCCATCGAAGGGGCCATCCCGATGATGGTGGCGGAATGGTTCCCCGCCCCTGCGCTCGACGCGCTGAACCGGGTGGGCTGGAGCTGGTACGACCGACGCCGCGGCCGCCTGCACCTTGGCGGACCTGCCGGCGGAACCAGCGCCGACTATCACGTCCCGCCGGCCGAGCGCACCGCCGACGAAGCCGTGACGCGTCGCGATCCGCTGGCGTCGGCGGTCGGCAAGGAGCTCGCCGTCCACCTCCTCCTCCTCGTCCCCGAACGGGAGCAGCCCGGCTCGTTCCGGGAGATCGCCCGAGACCTTGGCCGCAGCGTGTCCAGCGTGCACGCGGCCATGGCCGCGTTGAAGGACGACGGATTGGTCACCCACCATGGCGTTCCGGTGCGGAGCGAGCTATTCGACGCACTGGCGCGGGCTTGGCGGCCCCGGGTGATCAGTCTGGCTGGCCTGCCCGGGCCGGGGTCAGCATCGGTGCTCGACCGAGCACCCGAGTTCAACCCGTTTGATCCGACCCGACCGGGTTGGGCACTCACCGATACGCGAGCCGCCGCCGCCTGGGGCGCGCCGGTGGTCGCCAGCGGGGCGTACCCGCCTGACTTCTATGTCCCGTCCCGGCGCGCCCTGCGCTGGGCCGTGCAGCAATATGGCGCGCCGCCGACCTTTGACCAACGTGCTGCCACCGTGGCAGTTGCACCGGTTGCCGTCGTCTGCTCCCTCCGCTACGACCCGGCCGCCCTCTCCGAGCTTCGTGAAGAGGAGTTCCTACTCGCCCATCCCCTGTTCGTGGCTCTCGACCTCGCGCGAGACGCCGCCCGTGGTCGAGAGATCCTGACGGGATGGGACCCTAACGGGCCAGGAGGCTTCCGCCGTGCGTGGTGAGGCGATCGTCCTCGCCGACGACGCCGTCCGGCAGGCCTCGCGGTTCGTGGCCGCGCTCGCCGCGCTGCCCGCCGCGCTTCCTCCCTGGGCGATCATCGGCGGCTTCGCCGTCTACGCGCGT
>JBOGIE010000133.1:0-7990 GCA_050742435.1 Acidimicrobiales bacterium
ATCCTAGCAAGGGACCGCAAGGGATGCAAGGACTTTCCCGACCGCTACCCTTCCCGGCGACACCAGGAGGACGCGGCATGAGAAGGCTCTTCTGCACGGTGCTGGTCGTGGCGGCGCTCGCGGTCTCGACTGGTCCGGTCACCGCCCAGGAGGCGACGGCCCAGGACACGAATGTCCCAAACGCAGATAGCCCCCTTCCCCGACGACGGGGGCGCCTGCACCGGCGTCCCCGACGCCATCCCCGGCATCTTCGACTTCACCGACGCCTGCGCCGCCCACGACGCCTGCTATGCGTCCGGGGACCAGACCCAGGCCCAGTGCGACGAGTCCTTCCGGCAGGACATGGTCGCCACCTGCGCCGCCCAGTTCCCCAGCGCGCTCGACCCCGGGCGCTACCTCTGCCTCACCTTCGCCCAGCTGTACTTCTTCGGCGTGACGTTGTTCGGCGGGTTCTTCTTCTAGTCCGACTCCCGATCAGGCCGGGCCGGCGCGGCGGGCTCGCAGTTGTTCGGGGAGCTGGTGGCCACCGTCGTGGCCGGACCGGTGAGACTACGAGCAGCCGCTCGTAGTGCCGCACCCGGTGCAGACGAAGCAGGCGCCCGCCCGCTGCATGACCACCCCGCAGACGTAGCAGTAGGGCGCGTCCGAGGCGGCCGGGCTGTTGGCGACGGTGGACAACGGGGGCGCGGGATCGGGCACGACCTCGCTGCCGGTGCTGGTGGGCGTGGCCTGCTCCTCAACTCCCGGCAGGGTGGGCTGCATGCGCTCCTCGACGGTGAGGATGCCCAGCTCGGCCCGCTCCTCCTGGGACAGGTACTCCACGGCCAGGCGGCGGAAGATGTAGTCGACCAACGAGCTGGCGAAGCGGATCTCGGCGTCGTCGGTGATGCCGGCCGGCTCGAAGCGCATGTTGGTGTACATGTCGACGAAGGCCCGCAGCGGCACGCCGTACTGGAGGCCGTGGCTGACCGAGATGGCGAAGGCGTCCATGATCCCGGCCAAGGTGGAACCCTGCTTGGCCACCCGCAGGAAGATCTCACCCGGGCGCCCGTCGTCGTACTCGCCCACGGTGACGTAGCCGTGGCAGTCGGCCACCCGGAACGAGAACGTCTTGGAGTTCCGCATGCGGGGCAGGCGCTCCCGCACCGGCTGCTTGACCAGGACCGGCTGCACCACCGGCGCGGCGTCCTTCTTGGTGGTCGACAGCGGCTGGGCCACCTTGCAGTTGTCGCGGTAGACGGCGACGGCCTTCAGCCCCATGCGCCAGGCGTCGATGTGGAGCTGCTCCATGTCCTCGACGGTGGCTTCCTCGGGCATATTGATCGTGTTGTGGTTCACGATGCCGTTCCCGACGAATGCGGAAGTGGCCGGAACCGAGATGTCGAACACCTCCTGCTCGCCGGCGCTGACGACCGACTCGACGGGGCTGAAGTGGAGGTTGTCGTCGAGAACCGTCTTCACCCAGTCGGGCAGTTCGACGCCCGGCAGGGCGGCGATCCGCTCGACCGTCCCTCGGCTCACCCGGACCGTACGTACGTCGTGGAGGAAGCCGAACTGGCTGCGGTACCCACGCGGCAGGAGGGCGTGAAGGTCATGCCCAGTAATGCCGGGCACCACGTCGGCCGACGAGCGACCTGCGGCGAGGGCACGCAGCTTGGCGGCATGCTGCGACTTGACCGGCTCGAGGAACGGCACCAGCTCGACCAGGCGCCGGGCGTGGTCGCCGGTGGCGTACACCTCGTCGTAGCACTTCCCGTTCGTGCCGTTGCGCTTGGAGATCCGGCCGTGGACGATGCCGAGGTTGGTCAGCACCGCCTGGAGGTCGTCCAGCAGCGCCGGCGAGTCCAAACAGATCGCCCACTTCGGCATGGTCCTGACCGACACGTAGGCGTCGAGCGCCAGGCCCTGCAGGAACGCCAGCACCATGGCGCGAGGGGACCGTAGAACGGCGTCGGGGATGCGCTTGGCCGATGCTCGCCCCCCACAGCCGAGGTACTGGAGGAACTCCACCATGGTCTTGGAGGCGGCCACCACGGTCGGGCACTTGCCCGCCTGACGGACGATGCGGGCGTCGATGCCGAACTCGCTGCGCCAGGCGGCAACCACCCTTTCGAGCACCGCTTCGACCGAGTTCGTGATCGTGACCGTCCAGTTCGCCGTCGTGGTGTGGCCCTCCGACGCGTACGCCCCGAGGAGGAACGCAAGCTCCTCGGTCATCTCCTCCGGGATGCGGACGGTCTTCTGCGACCCGTACCGGGCCGACGGAGCGAAGTCGTCGAACCTGGGCGGCAGCACGCCCCACAGGTCTGAGCCGTACTGGACGGCGACGTACTCCCCGACCTCGATCTCGTCGAGTCGGCGCCACTCCAGACCGGCGACGCCGGCCACCTGGAGACGGTGGTTCGGAGTGCCCATCACCCGGTGTCCCGAACGCAGTATCACCTTTCGGACCGGACGGACCCCCCCGTAGTAGAAGGCATCCGTCTTCTGGGTGCCGTGCGTCGACGCCACCTCGATGACCTCGTCGCGGAAGGAGTCGGCGCTCTCGTCCCGGTACAGGCTGCCGATGCGGATGAGGCCGTCCGCGGTGGAGAGGAGCGTCTCGCCGGTGACGCATTTGCTGATGGCCCCACTGATCCACGGCTGGACGGCGGCCATCATCCGCACGTGGCCCAGGTAGTGGATGACGTTGTCGCCCATCGAGCAGGCGAACACGGCCAGGTGGTCGGGAGACACGTGCGGCGCGCCCAGAATGGACTTGTGCTCGTCGATGTAGGCGACGATCTCGTCGATCTGCCGGGGTGAGTACCCCAGGCGGCGGAGAGCCCGGGGCACCGTCTGGTTGACGATCGACATCGTCCCGCCCCCGACCAGCTTCTTGGTCTTGCACAGGCCCAGGTCGGGCTCGATGCCGGTGGTGTCACAATCCATCATGAGGCCGATAGTTCCAGTGGGCGCCAGAACACTGGACTGTGAGTTGCGCACCCCCCAGTCCTCGGCCCACTCGACGGCGTGGTCCCACGCCTCCTGGGCCGCGCTGACGAGTTCGCCGGTGCCGGCGACCGGCGTGATCTTGGCCGCCTCGTCCCGGTGCATGCGCAGCACCCGGTTCATGGGCTCCCGGTTCTCGCTGTAGCCGGCGAACGGCCCCATGCGGGCGGCCGTGCGGGCCGAGGTGGCGTAGGCGTGCCCGGTCATGAGCGAGGTGATGCCCGCGGCCCACGTGCGGCCGGCGTCGGAGTCGTACGGGATGCCCAGGGCCATGAGCAGGGCGCCCAGGTTGGCGTAGCCCAGACCGAGCTGGCGGAAGCGGCGAGCGTTCTCGCCGATCTTCTCCGTGGGGTAGTCGGCATTGCCCACGAGGATCTCCTGGGCGGTGAAGACGACCTCGACCGCGGCCTTGAACCCGTCGACGTCGAACCTGCCGTTCTCGTCCATGAACGTGAGCAGGTTGAGGCTGGCCAGGTTGCAGGCGCTATTGTCAAGATGCATATATTCCGAGCACGGATTAGAGGCGTTGATCCGGCCGGTGTTGGCCGCGGTGTGCCAGCGGTTGATGGTGGTGTCGAACTGCATGCCCGGGTCGGCGCACTCCCACGTGGCCTCGGCGATCTGGCGGAAGAGCTGGCGGGCCTTGACCGTGCGCACCGGCTCGCCGGTCATGACCGCCCGCAGATGCCAGTCGGCGTCGTCGACGACCGCCTGCATGAACGCGTCGGTGACCCGGACCGAGTTGTTGGCGTTCTGGTACTGGGTGGAGTGGCTGTCCTTGCCGTCCAGGTCCATGTCGAACCCGGCGTCACGCAGGACGCGAGCCTTGCGCTCCTCGACGGCCTTGCACCAGATGAAGTCCTCGATGTCGGGGTGGTCGGCGTTGAGGATGACCATCTTGGCGGCGCGCCGGGTCTTGCCCCCCGACTTGATGGTGCCGGCCGAGGCGTCGGCGCCCCGCATGAAGCTGACCGGGCCGGACGCCGTGCCCCCGCCCTTGAGCTGCTCGGCCGAGGACCGGATGTTGGACAGGTTGATGCCCGAGCCCGACCCGCCCTTGAAGATGGTGCCCTCCTCGACGTACCAGTTGAGGATGGACTGCATGGTGTCCTCCACGGCGAGGATGAAGCACGCACTGGCTTGAGCCGGCTCCCCCTTGACCCCGATGTTGAACCAGACAGGGGAGTTGAAGGCCGCCTTCTGGTGGACGACGAGGTGCTTCAGCTCGGCCGAGAAGGCCCCGGCCTCGGCCTCGTCGACGAAGTAGCCGTCCTTGACGCCCCAGGCGGTGATGGTGTCGACCACCCGGTCGATCACCTGGCGCAGGGACTGCTCGCGCTCCGGCGCGCCCAGCGGGCCGCGGAAGTACTTCTGGGTGACGATGTTGGCGGCGTTGAGCGACCAGCCGGTGGGGAACTCCACCCCGAGCTGCTCGAAGGCGACCGCGCCGTCGCGGTAGTTGGTGATGCGGGCGTCGCGCCGCTCCCAGACCACCTCGTCGTAGGGGTGCACCCCTTCGGTGGTGAAGTGACGGCGGATGCCGATCCCCGTCTGCTCCGGCGCCATCGCCATACGGCATGCCTCCCTGTCGATATCGGTGTAGAGAGCTCTCACGGCGCGGCAAACCACAACATCTTGTGGTGGCTGCCCGCTCCGCCCCCAGGGGAAGGAATTACATCACCGTCATTCTACCGTGTCAACAACCGCTTCGTGGGACGGCCGAACCGTACGCACGCCGCCCTGTGGACGGCTAGGGGCGCAAGCCTGTGGACTCAAGTCGGCGGAGAGCCGCCATGTATTCAGTCCGACGGCGGGGGAAGGGGCGGGCGCGGATCGTTCCGGGTCAGGGCCAGGACCTCGCGTTCGAAGTCCCCCGGGTCGTCGAAGCCCTTGTAGACGCTGGCGAAGCGGACGTAGGCCACCTCGTCGAGGGCCCGGAGGCGGTCGAGGACGATGGCCCCCACCCGGGCGCTGCTGACCTCGGCCCCCTCCAGCCGCAGCGACTCCTCGACCTCGGCGGCCAGGCTTTCCAGCTGGTCGGGGCCGACCGGCCGGTTCTTGGCCGCGGCCCGGACCCCGGCCACCACCTTGGCCCGGCGGAACGGCTCGCGCGTCCCGGAGCGCTTGACCACCACGAGGGCGACCTCCTCGATCCGCTCGAAGGTGGTGAAGCGACGCCCGCATCCGAGGCACTCGCGGCGCCGGCGGATGGCGACGCCCTCGTCGGCCAGGCGGGAGTCGACCACCTTGTCGTCGACGTTGGCGCAGTTGGGGCACCGCATGGACCGACGGTACCCCTCAGAGGCCACGACACCCCCGGCCCGCCGCAGGTCGGTCGGGTCAGGCGGCCGCGGGCAGGCGCAGCCGCTCGCCGGCCAGCAAGGTTGGGCTGCCGTGCTCGGCCACCAGCCGGGCCACCAGGGGCCGTGGGTCCTCCTCCGGGGCGATCCGGCGGGCGATCCCCCAGAACGTGTCCCCCGGCTGGACGACGTAGACGGCGCCGGCCACAGGAGCTCCCGGGCGTTCGGAGGCGGTGAGGGGACCGCCTCCGAACGACGCCAGGAGGCCGTGGAGCACGAGGAGCAGGGCGGCCAGGCCGGAGGCCACCACAAGCAGGGCGACGGCGCGCCGGCGCCGGTAGGTGGCCGCCGGCAACCGGTGGGACGCGGGAACGACCGGCCCGGTGCGGACGACCACGAGGCGGCGGAGATCCGCCGGCGAAACATGAGCGACCGCAGCCATACGCTGTTCTCCTCGGGAACGCCTGTTCGGGTAAGGCCCTACTCCACCACGAACGCTCGTTCGTCGTCAAGAGAAATCTCGAACATATGTTTGCATCTCGCCGCCTTCCGCCGTATGGTGATCCCGTGACCTCCAACCTGACCGAACGCCAGCGCGGGATCCTCAACTTCATCGAGTCCGAGACCCGGGATCGGGGCTATCCGCCCTCCGTCCGCGAGATCGGCGAGGCCGTGGGCCTCACCTCCACGTCCACCGTCCACGCCCACCTGGCCACCCTCCAGCGGCTGGGCTACCTGCGGCGCGACCCAACCAAACCAAGGGCCATCGAGGTCCGGTACGACCCCGGCTCGGGGGCTTCGGGCGAGCGGCGGCCGGCCCGCCACATCCCGCTGGTGGGCGACGTGGCCGCCGGCACCGACGTGCTGGCCCAGGAGAACGTGGAGGAGCTCCTGCCCCTGCCGGCCGACTTCACCGGCGACGGGCCCGTGTTCATGGTCCGGGTGCGGGGGGATTCCATGATCGACGCCGGCATCCTCGACGGCGACTACGTGGTCGTGCGCCAGGAGGCCGACGTCCGCAAGGGCGACGTGGTGGTGGCCGGGATCCCGGGCGAGGAGGGCACGGTGAAGACGTTCGCCCGCAAGGGCAGCAAGGTGGTGCTGCTGCCCGCTAACGCCCGCCTCCAGCCCATGGAGTTCGACCCGGCCGACGTGCAGATCTACGGCAAGGTGGTCACGGTCGTCCGTCGGCTCTGAGCCGGCGGGCACCGGTGCCGCCCACGGCACCGCCCACGAGGACCACCAGCACCACGGCGGTGGCGACCGCGGCCGGGTTCCGGCCCGGGCCGGACCGGCCCCCAAGGTCCGGCGCGGCCAGGGGCACCGGCCCCGGCGGGGCGGCCAGCTGGGACGGGTCACCCGACTGCGTCTCGCCCGGCGGCACGGCGGGGGCGGTGGTGGTCGTGGTGGCCGGCTCGGCTGGCGGCCGGGTGGTGGTCGACCGAGGGACGGTGGTCCGCGACGTGCTCGGCGCCCGGGTGGTCGCCGGCGCGGCGGCGGTCGGAGGCGGGGCGGCGTCTGCGCCCACGGCGGCGGCCAGGTTGAGCCGGCCCTGGCAGCCCCGCCCGCAGGACACCCCCTTGTCCAGAGTGGACAGCAGCCGGGTGACGGCGGCGGAGGGGCTCAGGCCCTGGGCCAGGAGCAGGGCGACGGCCCCCGACACGTGGGGTGCGGCCATCGACGTGCCGGCGGCGGAGGCGTAGCCGCTGCCCCCGGAGGCCACGGGGAAGGTGGAGATGACGTTGGTGTCGGGTCCGCCCGATCCGGCGCCGCCCGGGGCGACCAAGCCCCACTTGGCGTTGCCCACGGCGCTGGAATAGGAGGGCACGTTCCCGGCCCTGTCGGTTGCCCCCACCACCAGGGCGTTCAGGTTGCCGTAGTTGCCAGAGCCCAGGTCGCCCAGCCCGGTGGCGTAGTTGCCCGACGCCAGCACCGGCACCGCCCCCTTGCTCCAGGCGTACTCGATACTGGTCCGCAGCGGCGTCCCCAACAGGCTGGACACCAGGAAGTTCGGGTCGCCCAGACTGAGGTTGATCACCCTGGCGCCGTGGTCGACCAGCCAGCGGATCCCGTTGTTGATGTCCTCGACGCGTCCCTCACCGTTGCTGTTGAGGACCTTGGCAACGGCCAGCCGGGCGTCCGGGGCCACACCGGCCATCCCCCGGCCGTTGCCGGTGGACGCGGCGGCGATCCCGCTGACGATCGTCCCGTGGCCGTGCGTGTCCTGGCCGGCGCCGGTGGCACACGGCCGGCCCACGCAGTCGGCCATGACCGCGATCTTCCCGGCCAGGTCCGGATGGCCGGCATCCACGCCGGTGTCGACGATGCCGATGGTGACCCCGCTGCCGGTCGACCGGGTCCAGGCCTGCTCGGCCCCGATCTGGGCCAGGGCCCACTGCCGGGAGAAGTAGGTGTCGTTGGTCGCCGAGGCCGTCCCCGGCGACGCCACCACCAGCGCCAGGACCGACACGGCGACAGCCCCCAGCCGTCGCATCTGGCTCATCCCCGTTCCAGCACCGTTCGCAGGACGCCGTAGACGGATTCGATGTCGGACCGGGTCACCCGCTCGCCCGCGCTGTGGGCCAGGCTCGGGTCGCCGGGGCCGAAGTTGGTGGCCGGCACGCCACGGGAGGCGAAGCGGGCCACGTCGGTCCAGCCCAGCTTCCCCTGCGCCACGCCACCGCTGGCGGCCAGGATCG
>JBOGIE010000134.1:0-7926 GCA_050742435.1 Acidimicrobiales bacterium
GACCGGGCCTGGGCCGTCGCCTGGGACGTCCCCGGCGCGCCCGGGCGGCAGGCCAGCGGGGAACCGTGCTCCAGCTGCGGGCGGGGGACGGTGGTGGTGGCGGGCACCAGCCTCGACGTCGGCCTTCCGGGAGCCCCGCCGGCCGCGAACCTGCCCAACGTGCGGCGCTGGGCCGACGGCAGCTCGGCCCGCTACGGGCTGGAGGGCGGCACCGGGCCTGCGTACCTGGCCCAGCTGGAGGTCGCCGGTGAGCGGTGCCTGTACAACGTGGTGTCGTTCCTCGGCCAGGCCCACCTCGAGCGCCTGCTCGACTCCCTCCGGTTCGTGGAAGGTGCCCCCTAGCGCTTCGAGGCCAGCCGCCGGAACCGGGCCAGGTACTCATTGACCAGCGACTGCAGGCCGTCGACGCCCGTCACCGCCCGGTCGAGCGACGTCCGGCCGGGTGCCGTGATCTCGTACACCCGCCGCCCCGGGCCGGTCCGGCCGACGGACCAGGCCGAGGTGACCAGGCCGGCGCCCTCAAGGTGGCGCAGCTCGCGATAGATCGGGCCGGGGCCGTTCCAGTCGAAGCCCAGCGGCCGGAGCCGCTCCATGAGCTGATACCCGTGGCCGGGCGCCTCGGCCAGCAGGAGGAGGAGGCAGGGCCCCACCAGCTCCCTGGGTCGGGCCACGTCGCCATTGACATCCTGGGCCATCGTCGCTCCAAGGGTCGCTATATGCGATCAGCATACAGCGACCAGGACACTACGGTGCGCTCACCGCGGCTCGAATCCGGTCGGCCACCGCCGCCATCTCGGTGTCGTCGGCGTAGCGCTGGCGGGGCCAGAAGAAGCCGCGCAGGCCGTCCTTCCGGCGCCGGGGGACGACGTGGACGTGCAGGTGGGGGACGCTCTGGCTGACCCGGTTGTTCATGGCCACGAACGTCCCGTGAGCATCCATGCCGGCCTCGACCGCCCGGGCCAGGCACTGGACGGCGGCGAACAGGGGCGCCACCTGGTCGGGCGGGAGGTCGGTGAGGGTCTCGACGTGCGTGCGGGGGACGAGCAGGGCGTGGCCGGGAAAGACCGGCCGGGCGTCGAGGAAGGACAGGGTGGCGTCGTCGGAGGCGACCACGTGGGCGGGGACGTCGCCGGCCACGATGGCGCAGAACACGCAGCCCGTGGTGCTCACCGGCGGAAGGTCAGTGGAGGCGGAAGCACCAGCGGTAGGCGCTGGAGTTCTCCCGGGGCTCGCCGATCCGCCGGTAGTGGACGGTCGCGCAGTGGGATCCGGGCTCGAAGGTCTCGAAGTCGCTCCCGGGCAGCGGCCTGAGGGTGACGGTGTTGAGGGCCGCCACGAACTGGATCTCGTCCTCGGGGACCTCGTTGCCGTCGATGGAGAGGTAGCCGGTGTAGCCGGGAGCGAGGTCGGCGACGATCGTCACCTGTCGGAGCTCCAGGTTGCCGCCGACCGGGAAGACCGACTCAACCGCCTCGGGCGTGGGCGGGCCCTCGTCCTGGGTCGGGCCCGAGAAGGCGAACACCAGGCCGCCCACCGCGGCGGCGGCGATGAGGGTCATGATCAGACGGCGTCGCACCGCATCATTGTCTCCCGTGTGATTGTCTCCTGTGTGATTGCCAGTGGTGGGCCAGCCGCGCACGGTACCCTTGCGGCCGTGGCTTCGACTCGGATCGCAGACCATCTCGGTCGCGTCCTCGGAGGCCGGTACCGGCTCCTTGCCCCGATCGGCACCGGCGCGTCGGCCCACGTCTTCCTGGCCGACGACGTGCGCCTCCGCCGTCGGGTGGCGGTCAAGATCCTGCATCCGGCCCTGGCCGACGACGAGGCCTTCCTGCGCCGGTTCCGGGCCGAGGCCCGGGCCGCCGCCGCCCTGAACCACCCGCACATCATGGCCGTCTTCGACTGGGGCGAGGAGGCCGACGGGCCGTTCCTCGTGTCCGAGTACCTGGGCGGCGGCAGCCTGCGGTCCCTGCTCGACCGGGGCAAGCTGCTCAGCCCGTCCCAGGCGCTGGTCGTCGGGCTGGAGGCGGCCAAGGCCCTGGCCTACGCCCACGGGCGCGGCCTCGTCCACCGCGACATCAAGCCCGCCAACCTCCTCTTCGACGAGGAGGGCCGCCTGCGCATCGCCGACTTCGGACTGGCCCGGGCCCTGGCCGAGGCGGCCTGGACCGAGCCGGTGGGCGCCGTCCTGGGCACCGCCCGCTACGCGTCGCCCGAGGGGGTCCAGGGCGTGCCGGTCGACGGCAAGGCCGACGTCTACTCCCTGGCCGTGGTGCTGGTCGAGGCGGTCACCGGGCGGGTGCCGTTCGCGGCCGAGACCACCGTCGCCACCCTCGTCCGCCGCCTCGAGCGCCCGCTGGAGGCGCCGCCCCAGCTCGGCCCGCTCGGTCCGATCGTGGCCCGGGCCGGCCGCCCCGACCCCACCGAGCGGCTCGACGCCGTGGGCCTGGCCGCCGCCCTCCAGGCCGTGGCCCGGGAGCTGCCGGCGCCCGAGCCGCTGGCCCTCGCCGGCCCGGCCACCTTCGACCTGAACCACCTGGCCGCCCTCGAAGGCGACCCCACCGACCTCGGCACCATGACCGCGACGACCGCAGCCAAGGCCAAAGCCGAGGCCCAGGCCGGCGCGCCGCCGGTGCCGCTGCCCGTTCCGGTCCCCGAGCCCGAGGGCGACACGGATGCCGACCGCGACGCCACCAAGGTGACGCCCGGTGCGGTCGTCGCCGACCCGGCCCCGACCACCCTGATCGCCACGCCCGAGCCGGTGGCGGCGCGCGGGCCGGAGCAGGCCGAGGTCACGGCCGTGCTCACCTCCCGCAAGGCGGGCCGGCGCCGGCGCTGGCCCTGGATCGTCCTGGTGGTCCTCGCCCTCCTCGGCGGGGGCGGCACCGGCAGCTACCTGCTGGTGGCCGATCGGGTCCCCAGTCACCCGCTGCCCGACGTGGTCAACCGTGATCGGGACACGGCCGTGGGCGCGCTGCGGGCCGCCAAGTTCGTGGTGCTGGTCGAGGAGCAGTTCATCGACGGCACCCAGCCGGGGGTCGTCACCGACCAGAACCCCAAGGCCGGCACCGACGCCGACGGCAAGCCCGTCACCCTCAAGGAGGGCGAGCGGGTCACCCTCGTGGTGTCCAAGGGCCCGCCGCCCACGCCGGTCCCAGACCTGACCGAGCTCACCGAGGCCAAGGCGGTGGCCGAGATCGAGAAGGTGGGGCATGTCGTCGGGGCAGTGGAGAAGCCCTACCACGAGACCGTCCCGGCCGGAGTGGTCATCGACTGGACCGGCAAGGGCGAGTCGCCGCCCAAGGGGGCCACCGTCGACCTGGTCGTCTCGGCCGGTCCCGAGCCGCGGCTCATCCCCACTCTGGCCGGGCGGACCTACGAGCAGGCGGTCGCCGCCCTGGAGGCGGTGGGCCTGCGGGCGGCCCGGGCGCCCGACCAGTTCAACGACGACGACGAGACCGCGGGCAAGGTCGTGGCCGCGTCACCCAGCCAGGGCAACACCGTGGCCCGAGGGACCACGGTCACCCTGACGGTGTCCAAGGGCCGGCCCGCGGTCCCCAACCTGAGCGGGCTCACGGTGGAGCAGGTGCGCGACCGGCTGGCTGTCGTCGAGCTCAAGCTGGGGGGCACCTACGGGCCCAGCGGCGGCAAGGTGTTCCTGAGCACCCCGGGATCGGGCACCAAGGTCCGCCCCGGCAGCTCGGTCGACGTCTTCATTCTTTGATCGCCCCGCCCCCGGCGCGGTGACACTCGAGGGGCGGGTGGCCCTCGTCACCGGCGCGGCCCGGGGCCTGGGGCGGGCCCACGCCCTGCTGCTGGCCGCCGAGGGGGCCCGGCTGGTGGTGAACGACCTCGACGCCGAGCCGGCCCAGGCGGTGGTCGACGAGATCGTGGCCGCCGGGGGCGAGGCGGTGGCCGCCCCGGGCGACGTGGCCCGCTGGGAGACGGGCGAGGCCCTGGTCGCCGCCGCGGTCGGCACCTACGGCGACCTCGACATCCTCGTCAACAACGCCGGGAACGTGGCCGACCGCTTCCTGGCCACCATGAGCGAGCAGGAGTGGGACGACGTCGTGCGCGTCCACCTCAAGGGCACGTTCGTCCCCACCCGGTGGGCGGCGGCGTGGTGGCGGGACCAGGCCAAGGCCGGACGGCAGGTGCGGGCCTCGGTGGTGTGCACCACGTCGACCTCGGGGCTCCAGGGCAACCCCGGCCAGGCGAACTACGGGGCGGCCAAGGCGGGGGTGGCCGCCTTCACCGTCATCGCCGCCGCCGAGCTGGCCCGCTACGGGGTGCGGGTCAACGCCGTGGCCCCCCTGGCCCGGACCCGGCTGACCGAGGCCGTCCCGACCCTGGCCGAGCTGGTGGCCGCCCCCGCCGATCCCTCGGCGTTCGACCGGTGGGACCCGGCCAACGTGTCGCCGCTCGTGGCCTGGCTGGCGTCGACCGGGTGCACGGAGAGCGGGCGGGTGTTCCTCGCCCACGGCGGCACGGTCCAGCTGTTCCGGCCCTGGGCGCTGGAGGCGGTAGCCGAGAAGGAGGGGCGGTGGTCGGCGGCCGAGCTGGCCCAGGCCCTTCCGACGCTGCTCAGGCGGTGATCCCGCGGATGCGGGTCTGGGCGTGGTTGACCGTGGCCGCGTCCGGCGGGGCCAGCTGCTGGAGGGCGGCGATGAGCTTGGCCATGTCGCCCTGGACCCGGACCTTGCCGGCCATGAAGGCCTGCATCCCCGCCTCGAGGGTGCCGTCGACGAAGATGGCCTTGGCCGTGCCGTAGTCGAGGGTCACGGTGACGTCGGGGTTCTCCAGGTGGCCGGTCTCCATCTCCAGGGTGCCGGACGACGTGTCCAGGTGGGCGTCGAGGGTGCCCGACCCGAAGGGCACGTCGGTGATGACCTGGTTCATCCGCACCGAGTTGGCGGGGGTGGCGGCGTCGGGGTCGGCGGGAGCCATCTCGGCCCGGATCTTGCGGGCCTCGGCGATCCATTCGTCGGAGAGGAAGGGGTAGGTGGGCACCCTGCGACGCTACCGGGTGGCCGCGGCCTAAAATGAAGGGGTGAGTTCTCCTTCTGAGCAGTGCGACGTCTGCGGCCTCGAGGTCCCGGCCGACGACATGGTGAAGACCGAGCTGACGGTGGCCGGGGCCATGTGCCCCACGGCGATGACGTTCCACACCGCCTGCTACGAGAAGGCGTCGGTGATGTGGCAGCCCGACCCCGACTCGTACTGCACGGTCGACCCTCTCTTCCCCGAGACGGCGCAGTGGGTTCTACCTGAGGACGCCGAGGCCAAGGGCTGATCCTCCGCGACCGGGACGACCCGGTCTTCGGATGGCGATACTGGCAGCTCTCGCCCCGGCGGCTGCTGCGATCGGTGACCCAGCGCGAGTTCGAGTGGCCCCCCGGCCGGGTGCTGCGGGCGGTGTGCGTCGAGGTCGGCCATCCGGCGCCGGCCGACCACTGCAACTGCGGGCTCTACGCCAACCGTGACCTCGAGGCCCTGCGCCGGCACGGGCTGTGCCTCGCTCCGGACGTGATCGTGCTCGGCCAGGTCGCCCTGTGGGGCAAGGTGATCGACGACGAGGCGAACTTCCGGGGCGAGTTCGCCTACCCGGCCCGGCTCTCCCTGGTGGTGGACAGCCTCATCGACGCCACCCCGGCCGAGGACCTGGTGGACGGGCTGGGCGCCTACCGGGTCCCCGTCCACACCACCACGCTCGACGAGGCGGTGGCCGGCATGTCCGCCGACATGCTGAGGTTCCAGGCCATGTCCCGTCGCACCAGCGGGGGATGACGGCGCGCCGTGGCGCGCTGCTCCTCCACGGCCTCACCGGATCCCAGCAGTCGGTGGCCGGGCTGGCGGCCGCGCTCGAGGAGGCCGGGTTCGACGTGGAGGCCCCCCTGCTGCCCGGCCACGGGACGTCGCCCGAGGAGCTGGCCGCGGCTGGGCCGACTGGGCGGCGGCGGCCGAGGAGGCCTACCGCCGGCTGTCGGCCCGGCTGGACGGCCGCCGTGCGGTGGCGGTCGGCCTTTCCATGGGCGGGGCGCTGGCCGCGTCGGTGGCGGCCGGGCATCCGGGCGAGGTGGCCGGGCTGGCGACGGTCAACCCCCTGGTCGACCCTCCGGCCGCGTCCTTCCTGGACCTGCTGGGCCAGCTGCTGGCCGCGGGGGAGCACTTCCTGCCCGGGGTCGGGGGCGACATCTCCGACCCGCATGCCCGGGAGGTGGCCTACGACCGCCTGCCGGTTGCGGCCCTGCGGTCGATGGGCGAGGGGCTGGGGCGACTCCGGCCCCGGCTGGCCGAGGTCCGCTGCCCGGTGCTGATCGTCACCAGCCGCAACGACCACGTCGTCCCCCACGAGTCGAGCGAGCTCCTCGCCCGGTCGGTGGCCGGGCCCGTCGAGCGGGTTTGGCTGGAGCGCAGCCACCACGTGGCCACCCTCGACGTGGAGAAGGACGAGGTCGAGCGGCGGGTGGTGGAGTTTGCCTGGCGGGTGGCCGGGCCCTGAGCCCTACCATGCCTCCATGGCCGCCATCTCCCGGGACGACGTGGCCCACGTCGCCCGCCTCGCCCGGCTCGAGCTGACCGAGGAGGAGCTCGACCGCTTCACCGGCCAGCTGGCCGCGGTGCTCGACCACGCGGCCGACGTGGCCGCCCTCGACACGGCCGGTGTCCCGCCCACCGCCCATCCGCTGCCGCTGGTCAACGTGGTGCGCGACGACGTCCCCGGGCCCAGCCTGGACCGCGACGAGGTCCTGGCCCAGGCGCCGGCCGCCGAGGACGGCCGCTTCCGCGTCCCGCGCATCCTCGGCGAGGCGCCCTAGATGACGGCCGTCGAGGTGGCCGGCGACGTGCGGGCCGGGCGGCGGTCGGCGCGGGAGGTGGTGGAGGAGCACCTGACCACCATCTCCGGGCGGGAGGACGAGCTGCACGCCTTCAACCTGGTGCTGGCCGACGAGGCCCGGGCGGCCGCCGCGGAGGTCGACCGGCGGGTGGCCGCGGGGGAGGACCCGGGGCCGTTGGCCGGGGTGCCGGTCGCCCTGAAGGACAACCTGTGCACCCGGGGCATCCCCACGACGTGCTCGTCCCGCATCCTCGACGGGTGGCGCCCGCCCTACGACGCCACCGTGGTGAGGCGGTTGCGGGAGGCGGGGGCGGTGATCGTCGGCAAGACCAACATGGACGAGTTCGCCATGGGCTCGTCGACGGAGAACTCCGCCTTCGGTCCGACCCGCAACCCGCACGACCCCACACGGGTGCCGGGCGGGTCGAGCGGGGGGAGCGCGGCGGCGGTGGCGGCCGGCTTCGTCCCCGTCGCCCTGGGCTCGGACACGGGCGGGTCCATCCGCCAGCCCGCCGCCCTGTGCGGCGTGGTCGGGGTCAAGCCGACGTACGGCCGGGTCTCCCGGTACGGGCTGGTGGCCTTCGCCTCCTCGCTGGACCAGATCGGGCCGCTGGCCGCCACGGTGGCCGACGCCGCCCTGGCCCTCGAGGTCATCGCCGGCCACGACCCGGCCGACTCCACGTCGATCTCCGAGCCCGTCCCGCACCTCACCGCGGTGCTCGACCGGGGCGTCGACGGCCTGCGGGTGGGCGTGGTGCGTGAGCTGGTCGACGGCGTGGACCCCGACGTGGGCACCCGGCTGTCCCAGGCCGCCGCCGGCCTCGATGCGGCGGGGGCCAAGGTCGACGATGTCAGCCTGCCGTCCGCCGGCCTGGGCCTGTCGGCCTACTACCTGATCGCCACCGCCGAGGCCTCGAGCAACCTGGCCCGCTTCGACGGGGTCCGGTACGGGCTGCGCGTAGAGGGCGACGACGTGACCGCCATGTACGGCCGGACCCGGGCGGCCGGCTTCGGCGCCGAGGTGAAGCGCCGGATCATGCTGGGCACCTACGCCCTGTCGGCCGGCTACTACGACGCCTACTACGGCC
>JBOGIE010000135.1:0-7911 GCA_050742435.1 Acidimicrobiales bacterium
CTGGACGAGCACTCCCGGAAGGGAACGGAATACGGGGGCGGATGGCGTGGCTACCTGGAGGCCCGGCGCACCGCCCGCCGCCACGCCGAGGAGGCCTACGAGGAGTACCGCAGCCAGCGCCAGGAGCTGGTGGAGCGGGCCCGGACCCAGCGGCAGTGGGCGGTCACCGGCGCCCGCACGGCCAAGAAGAAAGCGCCCGACCACGACAAGCTGCAGCGCAACTGGAAGGTCGACCGGACCGAGAAGCAGGCGGCCAAGGTCCGCATCACCGAGAAGGCCCTCGACCGGCTGGAGGTGGCGGAGAAGCCCTGGGAGGGGTGGGACCTGCATCTCGAGCTGGCGCCGACCGCCCGCAGCGGCGAGGTCGTCGCCCGCCTGGTGGACGCGGTCGTCGAGCGGGGCACGTTCCGGCTCGGCCCCCTTTCGATCGAGGTGGCTTGGGGCGACCGGGTGGCCATCGTGGGGCCCAACGGCTCGGGCAAGACCACCCTCCTGCGGGCCATGCTCGGCGACGTGCCCCTGGCCGCCGGCCAGCGCTGGGTGGGCCCGGGCGTGGTGGTCGGCGAGCTGGACCAGGGCCGGCAACGGTTCCTCACCGACCGGCCACTGGTCACCGCCTTCAGCGAGGCGTCCGGCCTGCTCGTGCAGGAGATCCGGTCACTGCTGGCCAAGTTCGGGCTGGGCGCCGAGCACGTGGCCCGCCCGGCGACCAGCCTGTCGCCCGGGGAGCGGACCAGGGCCACGCTGGCCCTCCTCATGGCCACGGGGGCCAACTGCCTGGTCCTGGACGAGCCCACCAACCACCTCGACCTGCCCGCCATCGAGCAGCTCGAGCAGGCGCTGGCCGGCTACGAAGGCACCCTCCTGCTGGTCACCCACGACCGGCGCCTGCTGGAGGCGCTGGAGATCACCCGCACCGTCGAGCTGGGCTGACCGTCACCAACCCGAACTGGTGACAGCCAGTGCTCCATATCGCACTGAATGTCACCGGTTCGCTCTGGGGGGTCAGGCACCTCCCGGCAGGTAGCGCCGGGCGCCCCAGAACTGGCGGGCGTACTGAGGGGTGTCGACGGGGACCGTCTCCACCGTCTTCCCGGTGGCCGGGGCCTGGATCATCATCCCGTTGCCCACGTACATGGACACGTGGTGGATCGAGCCCTGGTCGGGGCCGGTCGAGTAGAAGAGCAGGTCGCCGGGCTCCAGGCGGGCCCGGTCGACCGCCGCGCCGTGCCCGGCCTGGTCGTCGGCGTCCCGGGGGAGGACGATGCCGTGCACGCCGTAGACGGCGGCGGTGAAGCCCGAGCAGTCGAAGCCGGCGGAGGACGTCCCGGCCCACAGGTAGGGCAGGCCGGCGAACAGCTGGGCGCTGCGTACCAGTTCGGGACCGGTGGCCGAACGGGGGCCCCCCGTGGAGACGTCGACCTCGGTCGCGGCCAGGAGCCCGCGGCCCCCCGTGGGCAGGGCCACGGTCACGTCGGTGCCGCCGCCCGAGCCGACGACCGGCAGCCGGGTGTTGAAGCTGACCTCCAGCAGCGTGCGGGACGGGTCGCCGGCGTCCCGCAGCGCGGCCTGCGGCTTGGTCACCACCGCGGTGCGGCCGGTGTCGGTGGGGCCGCCGGCCCGAAGCTGGACCGTGGGCATCCAGCCGGGGTAGCCCTCGGGATCCAACGACGAGGGCTGGCCGGTGACCGCCACCCGCGCCCAGTCGCCCCGCACCTCCCTGACCGCCACCTGCTCGCCGTACAGGGCCTGGGTGACCAGCCGGTCGACCAGCCACAGCTTGTCCTCGTGGCTCATGCCCGCGACCCACCCGCGGACGTCGACCGGGTTGGTGAGCGAGGGGGCGTCGACCGGCCGGGCCACGCCGGGCTCGTTCCAGACGTTGGCCACGGCCACGGTCACCAGGGCGACCCGCCCGGGCACGGGAGCGTCGGCGGGGAGGGGCTGGGCGGGCCGCGACGCGGGTGTCGCCGGTGGGGAGGCGGCGGCGTCGGCCTTGGCCTCGGACCGTTCGGCCTCGGGGCCGGCGGCCGGCTCGGGGTCGGCGTCCGGGCGGGTCACGGCCACGACGACCACCACCAGGAGGGCGGCGACGGACAAAGCGGCGGCCCAGGCCGGCGACCGCCGGGGGCGCCCCAGGACCATGGGGATGACTGTAGCGACGGGTCGGAGGCCGCTACCGTGCACAGGCGTGCGCCTGCGACCTTTCGCCCTGGCCCTCGCGTGCGTGGTCCTCACGGCAGCCTGCGCCACCGGCGACGACCCGGGCGCGGCGGTGGGCCGCACGGCCGACCTCCCTCCGACCACCGCGGTGCCGCCCACCACCGCGGCCCCGGTGACGACCACCACGGAGCCCGACCCGGCGACGGCCAAGGCGGTCGTCACGTCCGACGGCGTCGTCGTCCCGGTGATCTCCCGGGCCGGCGACGGGTGGACGGTGCGCACCCCCTGCCACCGCACGGCCACCGTCGCCCAGAGCCGGGCCCGCCACGCCGGCTCCCCGGTGATCGTCCTCGACCCCGGGCACGGCGGCGCCGAGCCCGGGGCCGTCTCCCCCGGCGGGCTGGTCGAGGCGGCGGTGAACCTGGCCGTGGCCCGCCACACCCAGGCCGCCCTGGAGGCCGAGGGCGTGCGCACCTTGATGACCCGCACCGGCGACTACGAGGTGGAGCTGCCCACCCGTTCGGAGATCGCCCGCACCGTCAACCCCCGGGCCTTCGTCTCCATCCACCACAACGCCGAGCCCGACGGGCCGCGGGACGGGCCGGGGGCCGAGACCTACTACCAGATCAACAACCCCGACTCGAAGCGGCTGGCCGGGCTGATCTACGAGGAGATCGTCAAGGCCATGTCCCAGTACCAGGTGGCCTGGGTGGCCGACCGGGACGCGGGGGCCAAGTACCGCCCCGGTCGCAACGGGGGCGACTACTACGCCATGCTGCGCCAGCCGGCGCCGGTGGTGAGCGTCCTGGCCGAGCTGGCCTTCATCTCCAACCCGGCCGAGGCCCAGCTGATCGCCCGCCCCGACGTGCAGAAGGTGGAGGGCCAGGCCGTGGCCAGGGGCATCAGCCGCTACCTCACCACCAACGACCTCGGCTCGGGCTTCGTCGAGCCCTATCCACGGATCGACCCGCCGTCCACCCCCGGGCCGGGGACCCGTCGTGCCTGCCGCGACCCCCAGCTGTGACAGGGTGGATCCCATGACTGACGCCGTGAAACCGCACGTCGAGGTACCCCCGGACGAGGCGCCGCCCACGGAGCTGGTGACCGAGGACCTGGTCGAGGGCACCGGCGCGGAGGCGGTGGCCGGGAAGAACGTCGAGGTCCATTACGTGGGCGTGGCGTGGAGCAACAACCGGGAGTTCGACGCCTCGTGGGACCGCCGCTCCACGTTCACGTTCCCGCTGGGAGGAGGCCGGGTGATCGCCGGCTGGGACCAGGGCGTGGCCGGGATGAAGGTGGGCGGCCGCCGCCGCCTCACCATCCCGCCCCACCTGGGCTACGGCGAAGCCGGCGCCGGCGGGGTCATCCGCCCCAACGAGACGCTGGTCTTCGTGGTCGACCTGCTGGCCGTGGGCTGACCGTCCCGGCGGAGGAGGTCAGGCGCAGCGGCTGAGGGTGACCGCCGCCCCGCCTCCCGTGGGCGGGACGACCACTGCGCTCCCACGGTCGGCCGCCCACGGGCGTAGGGCGGCGACCAGCTCGGCCGCCTCCCCCGGCGAATCGAGCACGACGACGACCCGCACGCACGTCCGGCGCCCCGCGCTCCAGGCCACGTAGCGGTCGCCGGCCCAACCGGCCGCGGCCCGGGCGGCCCGGTCCTCGGGCACCGACCGGGCCAGGATGCGCTGGAGGACCAGCTCGCCGAGCACGCCACCGTCCACCACCCGGCCGTCGGCGACGACCGGCGGCACCCGGGCCCGGCCCCGCCCGGCCAGGTACCGCTCGGGGTGCAGCACCTCGGCCGAGGTGGTGGGCGGGGACCGGAAGGCGGCGTCCAGGCGGTCCCTGCCGCCCGCCTCGAGCAGGGCGGTGACCAGGTCCGGACCGTCGCGGTAGGGGAAGTCGGCCAGGTCGATCAGCACCTCGGGGAGGTCGCCGCCGAGGCCCTCCCGCCCGAACGTGGCCCGTTCCTCCTCCCCTGCCTCTCGCCGTTCGCCGGCGGGCAGCGACGCCAGATACCGGGCCTCGACGACGATGGCGTCGCCCTCGACCAGGGCGCCGAAGGCCAGGGCCGCCTCGGCGTCGGCCATCTCCCGGTCGAGGCCGAAGTGCTGGTCGTCCAGGGCGTGGGTCAGCTCGTGCACCAGCACCTGGCGGACGAACGGGGTCAGCCGCGTGCCCCGCACGACCAGCTCCCTGGTCTCGGTGTCGTAGAACCCGGCGACCAGGTCGGGGTCGACCTCGCCGGCCGGGCCGAGGTCCTGGCCGGCGGCCAGGAGCCCGAGGGCGCGCAGGACCCCGATGCTCACCTCGTCGTCCGGCCCTTGAAGGTCGACCGCCTCCCCGCCCGAGAGCAGGCGGCGGAACTCGGCGTCGTCGACCACGGCCACGTCGACGGGCTCCTTGAACGGCAGCCCCCGGGCCGACTCCACGAATGCGTGGAGCTCGGCGACGACCGCGGCCGTGGAGCGGTCGAGCTGCGTCCCTCCGTCGCCTCGCCGGTCCAGCGCGGTCACCACACCGGCGGCCAGCAGGCCGGCGATCAGGACCGCCAGCACGGCCGGCACGATGCGGGAGGTTCGGCTCAGGAGGCCGAAATGTACCGCCGTGCCGGGCGGGGGCGAGCGGTCGACCAAAATGGACTCGTGGGAGCCACGCTGACCGAGGTGGTCATCGACGCCGCCGACCCCGACCGCCTGGCCGGCTTCTGGGCCGAGGTCCTCGGCTGGCGACGGACGGACGACTCCGACGACGAGGGCGTGGTGGAGATCGCCGGCACCGGCGGCGAGAAGCCCACGCTGGCGTTCGTGCCGGTCGACGACCCCAAGGCGGCGAAGAACCGGGTCCACCTGGACGTCAACCCCACCGGGTGCGACCAGGACGAGGAGCTGGCCCGACTGCTCTCGCTCGGGGCCGTCGAGGTCGACGTGGGCCAGGGCGAGCAGACCTGGCGCGTCCTGGCCGACCCCGAGGGCAACGAGTTCTGCCTCCTGCGGACACGGGTGGGCTGAAGGGACATGCCGCAGTCGCGGTTCGGAGAGCCCCGCGGCGTACGGGGCCGGGTGGCCGCCCACGTGGTGGCCCGGCTGACCGGTGAGGCCAACCGCTGGATGGTCGACTGCCTGGAGGTCGGCCACCGCGACCGGGTGCTCGACGTGGGTTGTGGCCCGGGACTGGCGGTGGCCTACGCGGTGGACGCCGGCGCCGCCCCGGTGGTGGGCGTGGACGCGTCCGAGGCCATGGTCCGCCATGCCCGGCGCCGAAACCGGGCCGCCGTCCGCAAGGGGCGGGCCGACATCCGCCGGGCCGATGCCGCCCGGCTGCCCTTCCCCGACGCCCACTTCACCAAGGCCGGCACCCTCAACTCCCTCCAGTTCTGGGCCGCGCCGCATCGCGGCGTGGGGGAGCTGTACCGGGTCCTGGAGCCGGGCGGGCGGGTGGCCGTGGTCCTCATGGCCCGCAGCGACGAACCGCCGGGGTCCGATCCACCGCCATGGGTAGAGGAGACCACGGAGCGCCTGCAGGAGGCAGGATTCACCGGCCTGGAGATCGCGTCGCGGACCTTCGGCGGCGTCCTCCACCGGGCCCTGCTGGCGTCGAAGCCAGAGAACGAAGAATGGCGCCCCTCTCGACCCCACGGCGGACGGGGTGAGTAAGGGCGCCGCTCCCTAGTATACGTACGGTGTACGGCTTGTCGAGCCAAGAAGCTGGGAAATCCACCAAACCGCCCCTCAGCGCCGATGTCATCTTCCGGGCCGCCCTGCGCCTGGTGGACGCCGAGGGGCTGGACGCGCTCACCATGCGGCGCCTGGCCGCCGAGCTCGACGTGGCCACCATGTCGATCTACGGCCACGTCCCGAACAAGGACGACCTGCTCCTCGGGGTGGTCAACCTGGCTACGACCGAGATCGCCCTGCCCAAGCCCTGCACGCCGCCCTGGGAGGCGCTCAAGGCCATCACCAGGGAGTTCCGCCGGGTGGCGCTGCGGCACCCGAACCTCGTCCCCCTGATCGTGCGCCGGCCCCCCACCGGCTCCCAGGGGCTGCTCACCCTGGAGGCGGCGTTCGACGCCCTGCGCCGAGCGGGGATCGCCCCGGCCCTGACCACCCGCGCCTACCGCCTGATGGCGTCGTACGCCATCGGCTTCGTGTCGCTGGACTGCGGGGGCTACTTCCAGCCCCTCGACCTGGCCGCCGGCGACCAGGTGGCGCCCGTCGACGTGGCCGCCCTCCCCCGGGTGGTCGAGATGGCGCCCTACCTCGCCGACTGGGACGCCGACGAGGAGTTCGAGGCCGGCATGGACGTCCTGGTCGGCGTCCTGTGCGGCTGGGCCGGCCGGGCCTGACCGCTCCCTGCCGACCGGCGGGCCGATCGGAAGGGAGCGGCCGGCGCGGCCGGTCGGATCAGGCTGCGTTGCCGGCGGTGGTCACCGTCGGGTCGTAGAAGCTTCCGGTCATGCCCGGCTGCAGCTGGCCGGCGGGCAGGGTCGGGTCGCCGGTGGAGGCGACGAAGTCGTTGAAGAACCCGACGCCTGCGCAGCTGCTCAGGCCCAGGCAGGTCAGCCGGGCCTCCATGCGCCCGCCACCCTGGATGTCCCGGAAGGTGCCGGTGCTCTCGGTCGGGGAGAACTGGAACCCGCCGTTCAGGTGGAGGTCGTTCGGGGCGCGCAGCTCGAAAGCGGCCTGGTAATGGGACACCAGCACGTGGTTGGTGGCCACGAACGAACCGTTGCTCGGCGCGCAGAGGATGGTGCGGATGGTCCCGTTGACCTGGCCCCGGCCGCCCTGGGACGACACGATGGTGCCCGAGGCGACGTGGCGGACCCGGGCCTTGCCGTCGGCGTCGCTGTCGACGCCCGGGTAGTTGGGCTGGAAGTCGAGCCCGATGTCGTTGAACGGGGCGCTGCCGCTGCACAGCCGGGAGGCGTAGGTGAACGTGTCGCCCACGGTGAAGTTGAACGGCAGGCGCTGGACAGGGGCGATGAGGCCGCTGCCGCTGTGGGTGTGGACCGTCATGTCCACCCGCCCGCTGATGGAGCCCGACGTCTGGGCGTTCGCCGTCCCTCCCACGAGGAGTGGTATGGCGGAGCCCATGGCCAGGAGGAGGTGCGACTTCTTCATGCGGTTCCCTTCGTTCGGACCCGGAGCCCGGGCCGCCGGTTGTGACGAGAGGCGCAACGGAGCACGGACCCGCGATCCTCGGAGAAGGTCGAGCCCGTCGCTCTCGACCTGGCGCCGGCCCCTACCTGCCCAGCCCGGCGCGGGCGGTAAACACCGACGTCAGGCCGGACGGGCCAGGTGGTGCAGGGCGACGGCGGCGGCGGTGGCCACGTTGAGCGAGTCGACCCCGGGTGCCATGGCGATCTTGACCCGGCGGTCGGCGGCGGCCAGTGCGGCCTGGGAGAGGCCGGGGCCCTCGGCGCCGACCAGCAGGGCCTGGCGGGGCCGGGGGGCGACGGTGCGGACGTCCTCCGCCGTGGCCGCGGGCGTGAGGGCCAGCACCTCGAACCCGAGCCGGTGCAGCTCCTCGATGGCGTCGACGGCCGAGCGCACCCGGGTGGACGGGACCCGGAGGACCTGCCCCATCGAGACCCGGACGGTCCGGCGGTACAGCGGGTCGGCGGAGGTGGCGTCGAGCACCACGCCGTCCACGCCGAAGGCGGCGGCGTTGCGGAACAGCGCCCCCAGGTTCTCGTTGTCGGTGACGCCCTCGGCGACGATCAGCCGGTCGGCTGCGGAGGCGACCCCG
>JBOGIE010000136.1:0-7871 GCA_050742435.1 Acidimicrobiales bacterium
GCATTGACCAGCGGCTCGACCACCCGGTCCCATACGAGGAACCGCCCCCGCCCCAGGCCGGCGCTGAACTGGATCGTGGCCTCCAGGACCTCGTCGAAGCTGAAGTCGAAGTAGTACGACCGGTCCCGCCGGCTCGACCCCTGCACGAAGAAGTCGAAGGTGCGCACCGAGTACCCGCGCACGTGGGTCGGGTCGACGTAGAGGTTGCGGGACGTGAAGTGGACGGCGGAGATCACGACCGTCCCGCCCGGCGCCAGCACGCGGTGCAGCTCGCGCAGCGCCGGGACGACCTCGACGTGCTCCAGGATGTCGCGGCACAGGATGGTGGTGAACGCACCGTCGGGGAACGGCAACGACCGGTCGGCCAGGGACGCCACCACGTCCACGTCGGGCAGGGGCGAGATGTCGACGTTCACGTACCCGTGGCGCCGGTCGCGACCGCAGCCGACGTTCAGGAGGCGAGGAGGTCGGTTGGACCCGCTCGACTCCGCCACGACGTGGCGCAACCGCTCCTCAAGGTCGATCGGCATCAGGCGCACGCAGGATAGCGGCGCCCGTCGGCGTCCTGTGCGAGCGTGCTCGGGCTGTCGGGGTGGGCGCGTCTACGATCCGAACTGCGATGACTGACTCGGTCGTGCCCACGACCGGTGAAAGATGGGGCACCGGAGCGCATCCCGCCATTTCCTATGCGCCGTGGACCGAGCTGTGGGACGGCTTCGAGCAACGGGTCGCCGACGTCGTGCGCGACAGCGGGGCCGTGGCGGTGGGCGAGCTGGGGGGCGGCGCCAACCCCACCGTCGGGCTGGCGGGCCGGGTGGGCCGCCCGGTCGACCTGACCGTCCTGGACATCTCGCCGACAGAGCTCGACCGGAGCGGGAGCGACGTCGAGAAGCTGTGCGTCGACCTCTGCGCCGACGAGCCGCCCGTCCGCGAGCGCTTCGACCTGGTCTTCTCCCGGATGTGCTGCGAGCACGTGAGCTCCGGGGGGGCGTTCCACCGCAACTGCTACGCCGCCCTGCGCCCCGGTGGCTACGCCGTGCACTTCTTCCCCGCCGCCACCGCCCTCCCCTTCGTCCTCAACCGGGTGCTGCCGGGGTCGGTGAGCGAGCGGGTGCTCGAGAGGTTTTTCCCGGCCCGCAAGCGGGGGGGCCGGTACAGCAAGTTCCCGGCCCGCTACAGCTGGTGCTGGGGGCCTACCAAGAGCCAGCTCGGGCGGTACCGCTCGGTCGGCTTCGACGTCGTGTCCTACGACGTCGGTATCGGCCACGGGTACTACGAGCGCATCCCGGTCCTGCGGGAGCTGGAGCGCGTCAAGAGCTCATTCCTGCTGAAGCACCCCACGCCGTGGCTGGCGGCGTACGTCATCGTCGTGCTGCGCCGGCCGCCCGAGTAGGGGCTTCCACCGCTTCTGGGCCCTACCACGCTGGTCGACGCCCGCTGGGCCTCCCACGCCGGCGCCACCACGCTCACCCGGCTCGTGCTGCGGGGGCTGGCCGAGGTGGCCCCGCCCGGGCGCTGGCTCCTCTGGGGCCCGGCGGAAATGGTCGCCGAGGCCGGTGGCTGGCCGGGGGCCGAGCCCGTCCTGACCTCGGTGGACCCGGCGGCGTGGTTCGGGCAGCGGTCGGTGGGCCGCGTCCCGCCCGCCGACCGGGCGCTCCACCTGCACCAGACCCGGCCGTTCCACCGCATCCCGGCCGCCAGCTGCGTGCTCGACCTCATCCAGCTGGAGCACCCGTCCCCGCCCGTCCGGCTGGCCAAGGCCCTGCGCCTGCGGGCCTCGGTGCGGGCGGCCAGGGTCATCTTCACCATCACGGCCTCGGTGCGCGACCGGCTGGTGGCCGAGTTCGGCGTCGACCCGGCCGCCGTCACCGTGCTCCGCCTGCCGGTGGACGCCGAGGCCGCAGCCCGGGTCGCCGCCCGCCGCTCGTCGTCGTCGCCCGACCGGTACCTGCTCGCCGTGGGCCGGTTCGACCGGCACAAGAACCTGGCCCGGCTGGTGGAGGCCTTCACGGCAACCCGGTTCGCAGCCCACGGGGGCGCCCTGCACCTGGTGGGCGGGACGGCGTCGGAGCTTGGCGCCCTGGGCGTGGACCCCGTGCCGGCCGGCGTGCGGGTGCTGGGGCGGCTCGACCGGCCCGGCATCGAGGATGCCCTGGCCGGGGCCACCGCCCTGGTCCAGGCGTCGCTGGTCGAGGGGTACGGGCTGCCGGTGGCCGAGGCCCTCCAGGCCGGGGTGCCGGTGGTGAGCAGCCCGGTGCCCGCGGTCACCGAGTTCGGGCCCCGCGGGGTGCCGACCTTCGATCCCCTCTCGGTGGCCGGGATGGCCGGTGCCATCGACGCCGCCGTCGAGCTGATCGACGCCGGCCGCTACTGGGAGGTGGTGGACCGGGAGCCGTGGGCCGCGGCCCGACCGACCCCGCGCCGCCTGGCCGAGCAGCTCATCGCCGGCCTGGCCGGGATGGAGGAGCGGTGACTCAGTGGGCGCCGTTGCCGCGCAGCACGGCGAGGGGCGTGCGGGCCAGGATGGCCAGGTCCATGCGGAAGGAGCAGCCGTGGAAGTAGTCGCGGTCGAGCTGGGCCCGCTCGGGGAACTGGATGTGGCTGCGGCCGCTGACCTGCCAGATGCCGGTGATGCCGGGCCGCACGCCCAGGTAGCAGTCGACCAGGTCGCCGTAGCAGCTCAGCTCCGGGGGGACGACCGGGCGGGGGCCGACCATGCTCATGTCGCCCCGCAGCACGTTGAGGAGCTGGGGCAGCTCGTCCACGCTCGACTTGCGCAGGAACCGGCCCACCCTGGTCACCCGGAACTCCTCGGCGACCGGCAGCTTGTAGCCGGTGGCGACGTAGGTGTCGTAGAGGCCGGTGCCCTTCAGCCGGGTCTCGGCGTCGCTGCACATGCTGCGGAACTTGAGGACGGTGAAGGCCCGGCCGTCGCGCCCGACACGGGCCTGGCGGAAGAACACCGGGCCTGGCGACGTGCACCGGACGAGCACGGCCACCAACAGCCAGAGGGGCAGGGTGACGGTGAGGGCCAGCAGGCTGAGGACCACGTCGAGGACCCGCTTCCCCCAGCGGTAGGCGCCCGAGCTCGTGCGTGCCTCCGTCTGGGGTGCGGCCACCGGCGTGAGCGTGGGGACCGGCGCGATGGCGTCGGTGCCCACGTACAAGCTGAGCTCTGCGGAACCCTCCATGTGTTGCCTGCCCACCTCCCGCCCGGCACCCGCGTTTGTTCGGGGAACATTAGTCAGATCGCGTGGGCGAGGATGACATCGTGACGCCGACCCGCATGGCCCTGGCCCACGAGTGGCTGGACGCCCGGGCCGGCAGCGAGAAGGCATTCGAGGGTCTGGCCCGGCTCTTTCCCGATGCCGACCTCTACGCCCTCACCGACACCCTGGGTCCGCAGTTCGACTCAGGGGGCCGGCCGGTACGGACCACGTTCCTCGCCCGGGTGCCGGTGCTGCGCCATCGGCGCGACCTCGCCCTGCCCCTCATGCCGCTGGCCTGGCGCACGGCCAGCCGTCGCCGGTACGACCTGGTGATCACCAGCAGCCACGCCTGCGTGAAGGGATTCCGCCCGGCGCGCCACGCCCTGCACCTCTGTTACTGCTACACGCCGATGCGGTACGTGTGGGATCCCCACGACCGCCGTTCGGGCATCCACCGCCTGGGCGACCTCGGTCCCCGAGCCGCCCTGCGGGCCTGGGACCGGCGGGCCGCGGACTGGGTGGACAGCTTCGCCGGCATCTCCACCGCGGTGTGCGAGCGCATCGAGCGCTGCTACGGGCGTCCCAGCCGGGTCATCCACCCGCCGGTCGACACCGCGTTCTACCGCCCCGGTCGGCGCGGCGACGAGGGGCCCGGCGGTGTCCCCGGCCAGCCCTTCGTGCTGGCCTGCTCGCGGTTCATCCCCTACAAGCGCCTGGACCTGGCCATCCTGGCCGCCGACCGGGTGGGTGTGCCGGTCGTGGTGGCCGGGAAGGGACCGGGCGAGGCCGCGCTACGGGAGGTGGCGGCGGGGGTCCGGGTGCCGGTGACGTTCGAGCTGTCGCCCACCGACGAGCGCCTGCGTGACCTGTACCGGGCGGCGGCCGCCTTCGTCTTCCCCGCCCTGGAGGACTTCGGGATCGTGGCCGTGGAGGCTCAGGCGTGCGGCACGCCGGTGGTCGCCCTGGCCGAAGGGGGCACGGCCGACACCGTGGTCGACGGGGTCACGGGCGCCCTGGTCGACAGCCAGGACGTCGACGCCTTCGCCAAGGGGCTGGAGCGGGCCCTGGAGCTCGACGACCCGGACGCCTGCACCCGCCAGGCGGCGGCGTTCTCCCACCACGCCTTCGACGCCCGGGTGCGGGCGTGGGTCGACGACGCCCGGCACGGGCGGATGTAGCCGCAACCGCCGGTCAGCCGCGAGCCGCGGTCGCCAGCGGGGCGGGGGGCTCCGCGGTGCGGGTCACCCTCATCCACGGCATGACCCCGATGAACAGCGCCACGGCGAGCACCACGAGGTCGGCGAAGGGGGCGAAGAAGAACGACCCGAAGAAGGCGAAGGTCCCGTCGAAGAACAGTGCCCCCAGCAGGAGGTTGGTGGCGTAGCTCCGGTCGGAGCGCCGGGCGGTGACGACGTTGCGTACCCGGACCGTGCCCCAGCCGATGAACAGCCCCGAGATCAGACAGAAGCCTGCCGCGCCGGGGAAGCCGAACGACGAGAAGCCCCACAGCGGGGCGGGGAGGCGGATGCCTCCCGAGGCGATGAGGTTGGTCTCGGTGACGCCGGTGGTCAACCGCAGCGCGTAGTGGACCGGGTCGTGTTCGCTGCCTCCCGGACCAAGCTTGGCGACCAGGGTCCGGCCACGGGTGGGCTGCGAGCCTTCCCGCTCGAAGCCCCGCAGGAAAGAGAGGTGGTCGCGGACGTCGGGTGCACTGGCGGCGACACGCGCCGGAAGGGTGGCCACCGAACGCACCGAGGGGAAGAGCAGCTCGTTCGAGAGGGCGCCGGCGAGGAAGACCAGGCACACGCCGGCGACGATCAGCGCCGGGGCGACCCGGCGGCCGATGGCCACGGCGATGAGGACCAGGAGAGGCCCGGCGAAGGCGTCGCCCCGGCTCAGGGAGGCGGCCAGCCCGAGAGCGAGGAGACCGCACAGGGCCACGTCGAGGAAGGCCCGGCTGCGGTAGGCGACCACGATGGCCACGGGGAAGATGACGCCGGCCAAGGCCAGGGCGAAGTGGTAGACGAGGCGCCCCCGGGCGAAGCCGGGCGCGTAGATCCCGATGCCGTACTTGGCCAGCTGGCGGTCGGCGGCCAGCAGGGGCAGGTACTGCATCAGGGCGAAGGCGAACGCCAGGGCGACGACCGCCGCCGCGATCAGGAGCCGGGCCCGCCTCCGGACCAGCCTCCAGGCGGGGCTGTCCGGGCGCAGTGACTGGCCGAACGTGAAGGAGAACCGCGGCCGCGTCCGGGAGGCGAAGTGCCCGCCCAGGGCCAGTCCGGCGGCGAAGAACACCGCCCCCACGGCCAGCACCCGGGCGTAGAGGTCGAGGATGTGCGGCTCGGAGGCGGTCAGGGCCGCGGTGCCGACCAGGGGCATGAACAGCGTGGTGAAGTAGAGGCCGGCCTGGCGGTACGCGAAGATGTTGTCCCTACGGGGCCACAGCGCGATCTGCCCACAGGTGATCACGAACAGGGCAACGGCGATGACCACGCGCGGTTGCACGACGCCCTCGGCGCTGGACAGCCGGTGGGCCACGACGACGAGCACGGCCGCGCCCGCCACCAGCACGACCGGCACCGGGTCCCAACTCCGGGCCTGGCGGGCCCCCGTCGTATCCGGCCGCATGGACCCGCGACCGTACCGGCCGGGCGGGGTGCGGGGTCGCCGGGCACGGGGGATGTGCCCGGACCATGCGCACCCGGGTCGATGCTCTCAGTAGTATCCGGCGGCATATCCGGGCGTCACGTGGAGGTGAACGCTGTCCACCCCGCCAGCGGGCAGAGCAACGCGTCGGGCGCATCCATGACGGACGCAGGGAGCATCCGTCCCGCCTTTTCGCCGATGGCTGCGGGAGATGACCTGCGGGCCAAGCAGGCGTTCGAGCTGATCACGCGCGCCCGGAGGTTCTCGGCCCGCCTTCCGGGGCGGTGGGACCGGAGGGCCCGTGACCTGGGCAAGGCCATCGTCAACTACCGCGGCGCCCGGCGTTCCTACGGGCGCCAGGCGTGGTTCAGCCTGCTCCGGCACGGGTCCGAGGTGCTGGAGGCCCCGTTCGGCCGGGCCCGGCTGCTGGTCCGCACCGACGACGATGAGATCGGCCGGGTGGTGTTCGTCACCGGCGGCTACGAGCGGGTGTACATGGTTCACGCCACCGCCGAGCTGCGGCGGCTGGGTTTCCCGGTCGAGGGGACGACATTCGTCGACATCGGCGCCAACATCGGCACGTCGACCGTGGACGCCCTGGTCAACTTCGGGTTCGGCCGGGCGGTGTGCTTCGAGCCCGACGAGCGGAGCTTCCGGCTGCTGTTGGCCAACGTGGCCCTGAACGGCCTCGAGGGCCGGGTACAGGCCCTCCCCGTCGCCCTGTCGTCCACCGACGGGCCCCGCCTGCTGGAGACGTCGTCCACCAACCACGGCGACAACCGGCTGGTCGTCCAGGGGGAGCAGGCACAGACCAACGGGCACCGCGACGTCGTGGGCGTGCAGTGCCGGCGCTTCGACGCCCTGGCGGAGGAGGGGATGATCCCGCTGGACGACGTGGGCCTCATCTGGCTCGACGCCCAGGGTCACGAGCCCTTCGTGCTGCAGGGCGCCACCCGGGCGCTGGAGGCCGGGGTTCCGCTGGTGATGGAGTACGCCCCGGCGGCGATGGAGGACGGCGGCCACCTCCTCGACCTGGAGCAGCTGGTACAGGCCCACTACACCACCGTCATCGACCTCCACCTTCTCGCCGCCGGGCTGCGGTCGCAGGCCGTGTCGGCGGCGGCCGACATCGGCAGGCTCCGGGACAGGGCCGACAAGGAGCACACCGACCTCCTCGTCGTCCGCTCGCCGGCGCCCGTCGACTAGGCGCCGTCGCGCCATGACCGACGGCGCGCTCTGCTACGTCTGTGGCGCGGCCACCCGGCCCCGCCGGGTGGGTGGCTCCGCCATGCTGGTCTGCCCCCGGTGCGGTCTGGGCCGCACCGAAGCCGGCGTGCAGGCCGCCGACTACTGGACCCGGCGGGAGGGGGAGGCCGACCAGACCGAGGGCCCCTACTGGACCGACGCCCGGGCCTCGGTGTTCCGGGGAGCGCTGGCCCTGCTGGAGGGCAAGCAGGGGAAGGGCCGGATGCTGGACCTGGGCGGGGGCGTGGGCCACTTCGCCGAGCTGGCCCTGGCCGCGGGTTGGGACGCCTTCTCCCTCGACGTCTCCGACGTGGCGGTGGCCGCCGCCGCCGAGCGAATCGGCAGAGACCGGTCCCTGTCGACCATCCCCGACGAGCTGGCCGGCACGTGCGACGCGGTCACGCTGTGGTGCGTGATCGCCCACCTTGCCGACCCGCGGGCCGTCCTCGACGACGCCCGCCGGGCCCTGCGGCCGGGGGGGCAGCTCTTCCTGACCACGCCCAACTTCAGGTTCCAGATCGGCTACGCCGCCGCCCTGGCCCGCCTGGGCCGGCCCATCGACTTCTCGGCCCACGACCACCTCCTGCACTTCACCGCCGACGCCCTGGGCCGGACGCTGGACGCGGTCGGCTTCTCCACCTGGCACCTGGCCTTCGTCGGCGTCACCGAGTACTGCGTGGCCGACCCCCGCCTGGCCCGGTGGGCGGTCCCGGCCAAGCGGCTCTGGAACCGGGGCGCGCTCGGGGCGGCTCGCGCCGGCCTGCCCTACCT
>JBOGIE010000137.1:0-7870 GCA_050742435.1 Acidimicrobiales bacterium
GGGACGTGCTCCGCGGCCGGCCCGACGACCTGCCCACCGACGTGGCGGTACGGGTCTCCCTGATCGCCGGCATCGCCGACGCCCGCGCCCACCCCCTGGCCGACAACGGGGCGGTGCGCGCCGCCTCCCGGCGGGCGGCCGAGCTGGCCCGGAGGGTGGGCGTCCCCGCCGGTCCGGTCGACCCCGGCCGCTGCGGGCGGGTGCTGGCCATGGCCTATCCCGACCGGCTGGCCCAGGCCCGGGGCGGCGCCCGGTTCCGCCTGCGCACCGGGGCCGGGGCCTGGCTGCCGGCCGGCGACCCCCTGGCCGGCGAAAGGTTCCTCGTCGTGGCCGAGATCGACGCCGGCCGGGGCGACGGCCGCGTCCGGATGGCCGCCGCCCTGGACCCGGCCGACGTGGAGGAGCTGGCCGCCGAGGCCGAGGAGTCGGTGACGGTGTCGTGGGATCCGGCCCGGGACGATCTCCGGGCGAAGGTCGAGCGCCGGCTGGGGTCCATCGTCCTGGCCACGACGGAGGGGCCGGCGCCTCCCGGCCCGGCCACCACCCGGGCCCTGGTGGCCCGGGTGCGGGTCACCCGCCTGGGCGCCCTGCGCTGGACCGACAAGGCCCGGGCCCTCCAGCAGCGGGTGGCGTTCGCCCGCCGGGTCCTGGGCGACGAGTGGCCGGACCTCTCCGACGCCGCACTGGTGGCGACCCTCGACGAATGGCTGGCGCCGCTGCTGGACGGCGCCACCGGCCGCCACGACATCGAGGCGGTCGACGTCGGGGCCGCCTTGGGGGCCCGGCTCGGCCACCGCCTGGCGCGCCAGCTCGACCGGGTGGCGCCGTCCGCCCTGGCCGTGGCCGGCGGCCGGCGAGTCCCGGTCGACTACGGGAGCGGCCGGCCGGTCCTCGCCGTCCGGGTCCAGGACCTCTTCGGCACCGCCGACCTGCCGGGCTTCTGGACCGGCTCGTGGGCCGCGGTCCGCAAGGAGATGGCCGGCCGGTACCCCAAGCATCCGTGGCCGGCCGACCCCGTCGCCGCCCGCCCACCGGGCCCCCGGCGACCGGCCGGAAGGGACGCCTGAGCGCCGTAGGCTGATCCGATGGTCGCCGCCACCGACGTCCTGGCCCGCAACAACGTCACCCTGTCGGGCAACCCGGATGGGCGCCCCATCCTCTTCGCCCACGGGTTCGGGTGCGACCAGAACATGTGGCGGTTCGTGCTCCCGGCCTTCGAGGACCGGTACCGCACGGTCGTGTTCGACTACGTGGGCGCCGGCGGGTCGGAGCTGTCCGCCTACGACCCGGACCGGTACGGGACGCTCCACGGCTACGCCCTCGACGTGGTCGAGATCTGCGAGGCCCTGGACCTCCGCGACGCCGTCTTCGTCGGTCACTCGGTGAGCTCGATGATCGGCGTCCTCGCCGCCGCCGCCGCACCCGAGCGGTTGGGCGCCCTGGTCCTGGTCGGACCGTCGCCCCGGTACCTCGACGACGACGGCTACGTGGGCGGGTTCACCGAGTCCGACATCGAGGGGCTGCTGGTGTCGCTCGACAGCAACTACCTGGGCTGGTCGAGCGCCATGGCGCCGGTGATCATGGGCAACCCCGACCGGCCGGAGCTCGGGGCCGAGCTGACCGAGAGCTTCTGCCGCACCGACCCGGAGATCCAGAGGCGGTTCGCCCGGGTGACGTTCCTGTCGGACAACCGGGACGACCTGTCACGCGTCGACGTCCCGGTCCTGGTGCTGCAGTGCGCCGACGACGTGATCGCCCCCGACGCGGTGGGCGAGTACGTCCACCGCAGCATCCCGGGCAGCCGGATGGTGCGGCTCCGCGCCACGGGGCACTGCCCCAACCTCAGCGCCCCCGACGAGACTGTCGCCGCCATACGGGCCTTCCTCGAGGCGGGGTGAGCGTCGCGGGCGATCCGGAGGTCGAGGAGGCGTTCTTCGACGCCCTCCTGGAGGACGACCCCGCCGAGCTCTACGACCACGCCCCGTGCGCCTACCTGTCCACCCGGCCGGACGGGACGATCGTGAAGGTGAACCGGACGCTGCTGGCGTGGACCGGCTACGGCGAGGACGAGCTGGTCGGCCGTCGCCGCTTCCGCGACCTCCTCGCCCCGGGCGACCGCATCTTCTACGAGACCCACTTCGCCCCGCTGCTGCGCATGCAGGGGCACGTACGGGAGATCGCGGTGGAGATGGTGTGCCGGTCGGGCGCCCGGCTGCCCGTGCTGGTCAACTCGGTGGCCAAGACCGGCCCGGCCGGCGAGCCGCTGGTGGTCCGCACCGCCCTGTTCGACGCCACCGAGCGCCGGGCCTACGAGCAGGAGCTGCTGGCCGCCCGGCGCCGGGCCGAGGAGTCCGAGGCGCGGGCGACCGAGCTGGCCCGGACGCTGCAGGCCAGCTTCCTGCCCCCCGACGTCCTGTCGGTGCCGGGGCTCGACGTGGCCGGCGCATACCGTCCGGCGGGTGACGGGACCCAGGTGGGCGGGGACTTCTACGACGTCTTCGAGACCGGCCGCGGCACCTGGGCCGTGGTGCTCGGCGACGTCTGCGGCAAGGGCCCGGCGGCCGCAGTGCTCACGTCGCTGGCCCGCTACACGGTGCGGGCCGAGGCCCTGCGCACGCCGTACCCGGGGGCAGTGCTCGCCGGCCTGCACGACGTGTTCGTGCGCCACCACCCCGACCAGTTCTGCACCGCCCTGTTCCTGGTGCTCGAGCCCGGCCCCCGGGGGGCCCGGCTCACCGTCTCCTCGGGGGGACACCACCTCCCGCTCTGCCTCCGCGGCAGTGCGAACGGGCGCTTCGAGACGTTGGGCGAAACGGGCACCATCCTCGGCATGCTCGACACGCCCCGGCTCACCGACACCACCACCGCCCTGGCGCCGGGCGACCTGGTGGTGCTCTACACCGACGGTGTCACCGAGGCCCGCAACCGGGGCCGGTTCTTCGACGACGACCGCCTCTGCACCACGGTGGCCGAGTTCGCCGACCGGAGCGCCCAGGAGGTGGCCGACGGCATCGTGGCCGCCGCCCTGGAGTTCCAGGAGGGCGAGGCCAGGGACGACATCGCCGTGGTGGTGATCAGGGTGCCGTCGTAGCGGTGCCCGGGGTGGCGGCCGCCCCGGCCGTCAGGTAGCGGGCCAGCCGGCGGAGGAACTCGGCCCGCTGGGCCCGGAACTCGGGGTCGGTCGGCGTCATCCCGGTGATGAAGCGGGTCATCTGCGGGAACGCCGACGGGTGGGCGGCCAGGGCCTGGAAGGACAGGAACAGCTGGCCGGCGTCGAGGTCGGCGGGCAGGAGGCCGGCGGCCTGGTCGGCCCGCACCCCGTCCACCGCGGCGGCCATGTGGGCCCGGCGCTCGTCCTCGTTGACCGCCGGCCCGTCGCCGCTCTGCAGGGCCTCCCATTCCAGGAGCCGGACCCACTGCCGATCGTCCGTCGCCTGCTCGAAGTAGTAGGGCAGGCGACCCTCCAGTGTGTCGGGCAGGGCCCGGCGGATCTGGTCGAACCGGCCCACCATGGCCCGCACCGCAGCGTCGAACAGGCCGTCCTTGCTGCCGAAATGACGGTACAGGAGCTGCTTGTTGGCGCCCGCCCGCTCGGCGATCCGGTCCACCCGGGCCCCGGCCAGGCCGTACTCGACAAACTCCTCGATGGCGGCGTCGAGGATGCGCTGCGGGGTGGCCACGGGCGGGGTCGCGGCATCGGGCAGGGGATTGGTGAGCGCCAAGGTCAGATTTCTGTAGACGGTAACCAACTGGTTGGTTACACTACCTCCAACGTACCAAAGAGGTGGCGGGAGCGCATCCCCCGGCGTCACTTCCGACTGGCCTCAACATGGTTCCGGGTAGCCGAGGCGATGCGGCGGTTGCTTCGGCTCCCGGAACCGTGTCGGGAGCGCCCGGGGCAGCACGTCGGCGAATGCGGCGGCCCAGTCGGCGTAGCCGAGGGCCCCGGGGTGGAACCGGTCGGCGGCGAACTTGCCGTGCCACGGGGGCCCGGTGCGGGACCAGACGTCGGCCACCAGCAGGCCGGCGGCCGGCGCCTCCTCGTGAATGACCTGATTGGCGGCCTGGGTGAGCTCAGGGTTCAGGCCCTGGGGCAGGGTGGCGACGATCGCCCGCTCGGGCAGGGCGGCCATGACCCGACGCAGGTCGTCGAGGAACGCCGCCGACGGCGTCCGCCGGACCACGTCGTTGGCCCCGATGGCGCAGGTGACCAGGTCCGGCGGCGAGGGCAGCTGATGGAGGACGGGGATCTGGCGGTCCAGGACGTCGGCGGCGCGCGCCCCTGAGCGGGAGACGTTCAGCACCCGCCACGGCTGCTCGGCCCCCTGGTTCAGGGCCCGGTGGAGCTGGCCGACGTACCCCTCCTCCCACGTCGGCGCGCCGATGCCCTGGGCGGTGGAGTCGCCCAGCACGAGCCAGAGCGGGCCCACGCCCTCCCGCGCCTTGTCGTTGGCCGCCTCCCATTCGGCCGCGTAGCGGGCCACCTGGGCCTGGACCCGGCGCACGCCGGGGAGCAGGGCACGGACAAGGCGTCCTACCAACGACATCGTTCAGCCCCCCGCACTCTCGTAGGATCGGAGCCACGAGGTGTTGAGAGCATGACCGACCGCTGCCCCACCCGCCTGCCCCGGCTCGAGCCGCACCACGCCCTCAGCTTCTCGCGCCACCGCCACCGGGCCAACACCAAGTGACCAGCCTTCTCGTCGGGACGTCGGCCGGGCTGCACCGGGTGGAGGACGGGCACACCGAGCTCGACGGCCGGCCCATCACCGCCCTTTGCGGAGACCTCGCCCTGGTCGAGGGCCGGGCCGTGTGGCGGGGCGGCGACTGGGTGGGCGGCGACCTCGAGGGCCCGCCCGCCACCTGCCTGCTGCCGGTCGACGGCGGCGTGCTGGTGGGCACGGCCGAGGCCCACCTGGTCCGCCTGCCCGGCGGCGACCCGCTGGCCTCGTTCGAGGACGCCCCCGGCCGGGACTCCTGGTACACGCCGTGGGGCGGCCCGGCCGACGTCCGCACCCTGGCCGCCGCCCCCGACGGCACCCTCTACGTCAACGTCCACGTGGGCGGCATCCTGCGGTCGACCGACGGTGGCGCCACGTGGGAGGCCACCCTCGACATCGACCTCGACGTCCACCAGGTGGTCGTGGCCGGGGACGGCACGGTCCTGGCCGCCACCGCCCAGGGGCTGGCCGTGAGCACCGACTCCGGCGACACGTGGACGGTGGTCGACGACGGTCTGCCCGCCACCTACGCCCGGGCGGTGGCGGTGGCCGGCGACACCGTGCTCCTCTCCGCCTCCACCGGCCCCGACGGTCGCCGGGCCGCGGTGTACCGCCGCCCGCTGGCCGGCGGCGAGCCGTTCCGGCGGGCGTCGCTCGGGCTGCCCGGCACCTTCCCGGGCAACATCGACACCTTCTGCCTGGTCGCCGACGGCGAGCGTGCCGCCCTGGGCACCTTCGCCGGCCGGGTGTACGCGTCCGACGACGGCGGCGCCTCCTGGTCCACCGTGGCCGCCGGCCCGCCGGTCACCTGCTTGACCTTCACCTGACCCGCCGGGCGTCCGGTCGCGCGGGCGGGGCTCAGTCGGGCAGCTCCACGGGCACGACCCGGACGGTCTGCACCTTCCCCCGGCGGAAGACGTCGACCTCGACCGGGCGGCCGATGCGGTCGCCGGTCATGAGGCGCTGGAGGTCGCCGACGTTGGTCACCCCAGTGCCGTCGACGCCCAGCAGCAGGTCCTCGGGGCGCAGGCCGCCGCGGTCGGCCGGGCTGCCGGCCACCACGGTGAGGATCTCGATGCCCCGTTCCCGCCCGGTGGCGGCGGCCGCCTTGGGCGGCAGCGGGCGGGAGCCCCCGGCGATGCCCAGGTAGGCCCGCCGCACCCGCCCGTCGGTCATGAGGGCGGAGACGATCCCCCGGGTGGTGGCGTTGATGGGCACGGCCAGGCCGAGCCCCTGCCCGACCCCGGGACCCACGACCGCGGTGTTGATGCCCACCACCTCGCCGGAGCCGTTGGCCAGGGCCCCTCCCGAGTTGCCGGGGTGGAGGGCGGCGTCGGTCTGGATGACGTTCTCCACCATGCGCCCCGCACGGCTGGCGGCGGCGGCGAACGACCGGCCCAGGGCGCTGACCACGCCGGCGCTCACCGAGCCGGCGAAGCCGAGGGGGTTGCCGATGGCGACGACCAGCTGGCCCACGCGCAGGCGGTCGGCGTCGCCCAGGGTGGCCGTGGTGAGCTGGCCCCCGGCGCTGGTCCGGATGACGGCCAGGTCGGACAGGGGGTCGGCCCCCACCACGTCGAACTCGGCCTCGGCCCCGTCGGCGAAGACGGCGACGCCGCCGGTGGACCGGTCGACCACGTGGGCCGACGTGAGCAGGAAGCCGTCGGCGGTCATGGCCACCGCCGACCCCGACCCCTGCGGGCGCCGCCCGCCCGGTACCCGCACCATGACCCGGAGGCTGGCCACCGAGGGGATGAGCCGCTCGGCGACCGAGGTCACCACCCGCGAGTAGGCGTCCAGGACGTCGACCTCCTCGTCGACCGCCATGCTCACGCCGATCCTTCCTCTCTGGTGCCACTCCCGCCGAAGGTGACGCTGACCGACAGCTCCTCGGCGCCGCGGACGACGCCCAGGGACAGGGTCTGGCCGGTGCCCAGCCCGTCGACCGCCTGGTAGAGGTCGTCGATGGTCGTCACCGAAGAGCCCCCGGCCTCCACGATCAGGTCGCCGCGGCGCAGGCCGGCGTTGGCCGCCGGGCTGCCGTCCTCCACCTCCTGGATGAGCACGCCGTCACGGTCGGCCAGACCGGCGGCCCGGCGGATGTGCCGGGCGGCCCGGCCGGAGACCAGGCCCACGCCCAGGTGCGGGCGGGCCGGCGACTCGCCCCGGCTCAGGGCGTCGACCCGGCGGCGCAGCTCCTCGTCGGCGGGCAGGGCGGCGTAGAAGCCCTCGCCCAGGCGGTTGGTGTTGAGGCCGACCAGGCGGCCGCCCGAGTCGAGCAGCGGGCCGCCCGAGGAGCCCTTGACCATGGGGGCGGTGTGCTCGATCGTGCCCGTGACCCGCCGGCCGCGCGGCCCGCGGAAGGTACGGCTCACGGAGGCCACCGTGCCGAGGGTCACCCGCAGGCCCCGCCCGCCGGGGTTGGCGGCGGCGAAGACCACACCACCCGACCGGGCCGGCGCCTCGGCCCACTGCACCGGGGTCACCCCCCCGGTGTCCACGGCGACGGTGGCCAGGTCGCCGTCGATGTCGTGCCCGGACACCTGGCCCTCCACGGTCCGCCCGTCGGCGAAGACCAGCGTCACCCCCGGGTCGCTCACGTTGTGGGCGTTGGTGAGGACCACGCCGTCGGCCACGACCACGCCCGAGCCCATGCCCCAGCCGTGCCCGATCCCCACGACCGCCGGCCCCACCCGGTCGGCCACCTCCACCATCGCCTTCTCCAGCTCCTCGATCACGATTGCCATGGGGCATCCTCCCGAACGCAGTAACTTGTAGATTGCAAGTTACTAGTTGCAACCCACTACGGCAACAGGAGCGACAATGCAGGGCATGGCCGAGCCGTCCCCCCTCGAAGAGGCCGTCGCCCGCGTCGGCGACCGGTGGGCCCTGCTCATCGTCTCGGCCCTGCTGGACGGCCCCCGGCGCTTCAACGACCTGCAGGGCGACGTGGCCGGCATCGCCCCCAACGTCCTCAGCCAGCGCCTGCGGACGCTGGAGCAGCACGGGGTGGTCGTCGCCGCCCCCTACTCCGAGCGCCCGCCTCGGTTCGTCTACCAGCTGACCGCGGCCGGGGCCGAGCTGGCCGGCGCCCTCCGGCTCCTCGCCCAGTGGGGCGCCGGCCAGTCACCCGACACCGTCGAGCCCCT
>JBOGIE010000138.1:0-7839 GCA_050742435.1 Acidimicrobiales bacterium
GCGTCCGGGTCGCCGGCCGAGACCGCCTTCACCGCCGGGGCCAGGTCGGCGGCGTCGGCGCGGGCGGCGACCGTCTTCACGTCGGTCACGCCCTTGGAGCGCAGGACGAGCTCGGCGGCGGCGATCACGGTCGTGAGGAGGCCGGGGAGGTCGACGTACAGCGCGCCCACCCGCTTCACGTCAAGAGTGCCCAGGGCGTACTCCGCCTGGCCCAGCAGGTCGGCCACCGCGCCCCCGGCCAGCATCCAGGCCGCCCGCGAGGTCAGCTCGTCGCCGAGCGCGGGCGTGCCGCCGACGTAGGGGATGCCGGCCCGTTCGAACACCGGGAGGGAGGCGGCGGCGCCCAGGTCGACACCACCCAGGACGGCCAACGGCCGCTCGGACACCAGCTCGTTGGCGCAGGCGGCCGACGACTCGGGCGTGCCCGCCGTCCGGCACACCTCGAGCCGGATGGGCCGGCTGTGCACGCCGCCCAGGTCCTCGTTCACGTGGGCCACCGCGGCCTGGGCCGCCCGCCGCACCTCGGGGAACGAGCCGACCGGGGCGTCCTCCTGGTTGATCATGCCAAGCACGATGGCGTCGCTCGCACCGCCGCCCCCACCACCGGCATCGCACGCCGCCGCGGTCAGCGCCGCCACCATCAGCAGGGCGGTGGCGACCGGCCGCTTCACGCCGCTCATTGTTGCAGTCCCCTCCGTTCTGGCTGCAGTTACCTGCGTCCGCGAGGGCCAACTGCAGCCAGAACGGAGGGCGGCGGTAGCGTCCCGGCGATCGACCGCACGCTTGTCTTCCTGCTCCTGGGACTCGGCACCGGCGCGGTGTACGCCAGCCTGGGACTGGGCCTCGTGCTGGTGCACCGGGTGTCGGGCGTGGTCCACGTGGCCCACGGGGCGGTCGCCGCCTACGTGACCTACGTCTTCGTGGAGCTGCGCACCGCGGGCGACCTGGTCCTGCCCGTGGGCCGGCTCGACCTCGGCGACGAGGTTCCGTTCGCGGTTGCGTTCGCCTTGAGCCTCCTTGTCGCCGCCCTTGTGGGGCTGGCCGCCTACCTGCTGGTCTTCCGCCCGCTGCGGGCGGCGCCGCCACTGGCCGGCCTGGTCGCCTCGGTCGGGCTCATGGCCACGCTCCAGGCCGTCATCGTGCTGCGGTTCGGGGCCAGCGGGCGTCCGGTCCCCACGGTCCTCCCGGCCGGGCCGGTGCGGCTGTTCGGCTCCAACGTTCCCAGGGACCGGCTGCTGCTGGCCGCGGTCGTGGTCGGCGCCGGCGTGGCGCTCTGGGCCGTCTACCGGTTCACCCGCTTCGGCTTAGCCAGCCGGGCGACGGCCGACGACCGGACCGGCGTGGCCCTGCTCGGTTGGTCGCCCGACGTCCTGGCCGCGTCCAACTGGGTGATCGCCAGCGTGCTGGCCGGCGTGGGCGGGATCCTCGTCGCCCCCATCACCGGCCTCGACCCGGTCACGACCAGCCTGCTGGTCGTCCCCGCCCTGGCCGCCGCCCTCGTCGGACGGCTGGTCTCCTTCGGGGCCACCGTGGCCGCCGCCCTGGCCCTCGGCATGGTCCAGTCCGTCCTGCTGCTGGCCCAGGACAACTACGGCTGGCTCCCCCGTGCGGGCATCCGTGAGGGGCTGCCCCTGGCCGTGATCCTGGTGGCCCTGGCCGTCGGCGCCGGCGCCCGGCTGGGCCGGGGGACGGCCGGTGGCACCGCCGGCCGGCTGCCACCGGCTCCCCGCCCGAGACGGGTCTGGCCGGCGGCGGTGGTGGGGACGGTGGTGGGCGTGGCCGGCGTCGTCCTGCTGTCCGGCCAGGACCGGATGGCCCTGGTGACGAGCATGGTGGGGGCGCTGGTCTGCCTGTCGATCGTCGTGCTCACCGGGTGGTCGGGTCAGGTCTCCCTGGCCCAGATGGCGTTCGCCGGCGTGGCCGGGTTCTCCCTCAGCCGGCTGGCGACCGACGTGGGCATCCCCTTCCCGCTCGCCCCGCTCCTGGCCGCCGGCCTGGCCGCGCTGGCCGGGCTGGCCGTGGGACTGCCCGCCCTCCGGGCCCGGGGGATCAGCCTGGCCGTGGTGACCCTGGCCGGCGCGGTCGTGGTCGAGGAGGCGATCTTCAAGAGCCCGGCCCTCACCGGTGGCTTCGGCGGGACACGGGTGACGTCGCCCCTCGACCCGAGGACCACCGGCTTCGGGCTCCTCGTGCTCGGCGTCCTCGTGGCCGCAGGTCTGGCCCTTGCCCTCCTGCGGGCCAGCGGGCCGGGACGCCGGCTCCTGGCCGTGCGGGCCAACGAGCGGGCCGCGGCCGCGGCCGGGGTCGACGTCAGCGCCACCCGGCTGTGGGCCTTCGGGCTGTCCGCCTTCCTCGCCGGCCTGGCCGGGACCCTGCTCGGGTACCAGCAGGGCCAGCTATCGTTCGGATCGTTCGGCGTGTTCGTGTCCCTGGCCTACCTGGCCGTGGCCTACCTGGGCGGCATCGCCGGGATCGCCGGCGCCGTCGTCGGGGGCCTGCTGGTCCCCAACGGCCTGGCCTTCACCCTTCTCGACCTCGGCCGCTACCAGCTGCTCATCAGCGGCCTGGGGCTCATGGCCGTCACCGTCCTGGCGCCCGGTGGGGTCACCGGGTGGCGACGGCGGTGAGCCCGGCCCTGGAGGTACGCGGCCTCCGGGTCCGGTTCGGCCGGGTCGAGGTGGTGGCCGGGCTCGACCTCGATCTCCGGCCCGGGACCGTCACCGGGCTCATCGGCCCCAACGGGGCGGGCAAGACCACGGCCATCGAGGCCATCTCCGGCTTCGTCCGGTCCGAGTCCGGGCAGGTCATGCTGGCCGGCACCCGCATCGACCGCCTGCCCCCGCACAAGCGGGCCCGCCTCGGCCTGGCCCGCACCTTCCAGTCCCAGGAGCTGTTCGAGGACCTCACCGTGGCCGAGAACCTGCTGGTCGCCGGGGCCGCCTCGCCGGGCGACCGCCGACTGCCCGTCGAGCTCTCCACCGCCGAGCGATCGACCCTGGCCCTCGACCGGGCCGTCGCCGGCCGACCCAAGGTCCTGCTGCTCGACGAGCCGGCCGCCGGGCTGGACGAGGCCGGCCGCCAGGCCCTCGCCGCCCGGCTGCGCGACCTGGCGGCAGCCGGGACCGCCGTCCTGCTCGTCGACCACGACATGCGGCTGGTGCTGGAGATCTGCAACCGGGTGACGGTGCTCGAGGCCGGCCGGGTCATCGCCGAGGGGACGCCGGCCGAGGTGCGGGCCGACGAGCGGGTGGTGGCCGCCTACCTCGGCCGCGCCCCCACCCGGGGCGGGGCGACCCTGGCCCGGCCGGCCGCCGGGCCCCCGGCAACCTCCCCGCTCCTTCGGGCCCGGGGGCTGGTCGCCGGGTACGCCGGCGTGCCGGTCGTCCACAGGGTGGACCTCGACGTGGGTGCCGGCGAGGTGGTCGTCCTGCTCGGCCTCAACGGCGCGGGCAAGACCACCACGGTGCTGGCCCTGGCCGGCGTCCTGCCCCACCTGGGCGGCGAGGTGACCGTGCTCGGCGCCCGGTCCTCGCCCCCTCACCGGCTGGCCGCACAGGGGCTGGGCTGCGTCCGCCAGGGGCAGGCGCCCTTCGCCGGTCTCTCCGTGGCCGAGCACCTGCGGCTGGCCGGCGGCGACACCGACCCCCTCGACCGCCTGCCCGCGCTGCGTCCCCTGCTCGACCGGCCGGCCACCGTCCTCTCGGGAGGCGAGCAGCGCATGCTGGCCCTGGCCATGGCCCTCGCCACGCGACCCAGGCTGCTGCTGGTCGACGAGCTGAGCACCGGCCTCGGACCCCAGGTGGTCGAGGGGCTCCTGCGCACCGTCCGGGCCCTGGCCGACGAGCAAGGTGTCGGCGTGCTGGTCGTCGAGCAGCACGTCCACCTGGCCCTGGCCGTCGCCGACCGGGGCTACGTGCTGGAACGGGGCACCGTCACCGCCCAGGGCAGCGCAGCCGGATTACGCACCAAGATCCAAGGCGCGGGCCTGCTGCCGATCTAGCGTCACAGCAGACATGGGCACGTCGACGTCGCCGTTCGGGGTAGGCAAGCGCGAGAGCCACGACGCCAGCGGCTTCTACGCCCGCTTCCGCCCGCCGGAGGTGTCGGCCGACGCCGAGGTGGTCGACTTCACGCCCGACCCGCCCCTCGTCTGCGGCGACGCCCGGGCCATGGACGACCTCAAACCCAACTGCGTGGCCCTGGTCGTAACCTCACCGCCCTACTTCGCGGGCAAGGAGTACGAGGCCGCCCTGGGCGCCGGTCACGTGCCGGCCACCTACCTGGACTACCTGGCCATGCTGCGGGACGTGTTCGACGAGTGCAAGCGGGTGCTCGAGCCCGGTGGCCGGATCGCCGTCAACGTGGCCAACCTGGGCCGCCGTCCCTACCGCAGCCTGGCCGCCGACGTGGTTCGCATCCTCCAGGACGACCTGGGACTGCTGCTGCGCGGCGAGATCGTATGGGTCAAGGCCGACGGGGCGTCCGGGTCGTGCGCTTGGGGGTCGTTCCGCAAGGCGTCCAACCCGGTCCTGCGCGACGTCAGCGAGCGGGTCATCGTGGCCAGCAAGGGCCGGTTCGACCGGGCCCGTCCGGGCGAGACCTCCCCGTCCACCGACGAGTTCATGGAGGCCACGCTCGACGTCTGGCGCCTTCCCACCGAGAGCGCCCGGCGGGTGGGCCATCCCGCTCCCTTCCCGGTGGAACTGCCCCAGCGCCTGATCGAGCTGTACACCTTCCGGGGCGACCTGGTCCTCGACCCCTTCCTCGGCTCCGGGTCGACCGCGGTCGCCGCCGTCCGTACCGGCCGCCGCTACTGCGGCTACGACACGGACCCGGACTACGTGGAGCTGGCCCGCCGGCGGGCCGCGGCCGAGGCCGCCCTTCCGCCGCCACCCGGCCCGACCGCCATCGCCGCGGCCGAGGACCTCCTCGTCGCCGCCGGGTTCACCGTCGTCGAGCGCACCATGCGCCTGCCCCGGTTGGGCCTCACCGTTGACCTCGTGGTCGAGGGGGCGGACGGCCGGCGGTGGAGCGTCGACGTCTCGGGCGCCCTCACCGTCACCAAGGCCGGCTTGGCCCGGACCGACGAGGTGTGGCGGGCCATCGGCCGGGCGTCGGTGCTGCGCGACCACGGGCACGGGCCCGTCCTGCTGCTGACGTCCCACCTGCCGGGGACCAACGACCGGGCGCTGAAGGCCGCCGGCCTGGAGCCGATCGGCCTTACGTCGCCCGGCGCGCTGGAAAGGCTCCGGGCCTACGCCACGGGGATGGTGCCCAGCCGGCCGGACTGAAAGTCCTCGAAGGCCTTGATCAGCTGGGCCTTGGTGTTCATGACGAACGGCCCGTAGTGGGCCACCGGCTCCCGGATGGGCCGGCCGCCCATGATGTAGAGATCGAGGGCGGGGGTGCGGCTGTCCTGGCTCCGGTCGCCGGCCACCCGGATGGTGTCGCCCTCGCCGAGGACGGCGAGCTGGCCCATGCGGACCGGCGCCCGCTCGGCGCCGACGGTGCCCCGACCGCTCAGCACGTAGACCAGGGCGTTGTACTCCGGCCGCCACGGCAGCTCCAGCTGGGCCCCCGCCTGGACGGTGGCGTGGACGATCGAGATCGGCGTGTACGTGGAACCCGGCCCGCGGTGCTCACCGAGGTCGCCGGCGATGAGGCGGACGAGGGCCCCACCGTCCGGGGAGGAGAGCAGGGAGACCGACGACCCGCGGATGTCCTGGTAGCGCGGCCGGATCATCTTGTCCTTGGCCGGCAGGTTGACCCACAGCTGCAGCCCGTGGAAGAGGCCGCCGCTCATGACCAGGGTCTCGGGCGGGCGCTCGATGTGGAGGATGCCGCCACCGGCGGTCATCCACTGGGTGTCGCCGTTGGTGATGACGCCGCCGCCGCCGTTGGAGTCCTGGTGCTCCATGACGCCGTCGATCATGTAGGTGACGGTTTCGAAGCCGCGGTGTGGGTGCCACGACGTGCCCCTGGCCTCGCCCGGGGCGTACTCGACCTCGCCCATCTGGTCCATGTGGATGAAGGGATCGAGGTCGGCCATGGAGACGCCGGCGAAGGCCCGGCGTACCGGGAAGCCCTCACCCTCGTACCCGGTCGGAGCGGTGCTGACCGAGCGGACCCGCCGGGGGACGTGGTGCTCGGCCACCTCCACCTTGGGCAGGGCCAAAACGTTGTCGACGGTGACTGCAGGCATGGACGTGCGCTCCTCGAAGGGATCCTAGGTTGTTCAGTGTTCAACAACCAGGGGTTCCGAGAATTCCTCGCCGGATCCCTCATGCTCTCCGGCGGGTTGGTCGATATGTACCCCATGCCGACCACCAGCTCCCGAACCCGGACCCCGGTTCAGCGTCTCGACGACCTCGCCGAGGAGCTGACCCGCCGCCTGGGGGTGCCGTTCCGCCCCAACTCCAAGGGAGGCATCGCCTTCCGCGACCCGCTGCGGATCACCAGCTGGTCCGTCCCCCTGGTCTTCGACGGCCACGCGGCCTGGGACCACGGGAGCCTGGTCCCCACCGACTTCGTCGGCCACGTCCTGTGGGCCCACCTGCGGTCCACCGTCGGCCGTGACGACCTACGCCCGTACTGGCACTGCAACCTCACCGTGGGGGCGGCCGAGGCCATCATCGAGCACCTCACCGAGGAGGACGCCGGCGACGGTTGGGTGATCGGCGAGGACGTGCTGCTCAAGCCCCCGGTCGTCGTCGAGCCGCCCCGCCCCAAGCCCTTCGGCCGCCGCCACCGCGTGGCCTAGGCGAGCCGCCACCGCGTGGCGTAGCGAGCCGCCGCCGGGCCTGCCGGCCGCATGGCCGGCCGGGGCCGCGGGTAGTTCAGGGGCAGTGCCCCAGAACCGTCTCGCCCACTCGGTCGTCGCCGACCGCTACGAGCTCCTCGAGACCGTCGGCCGCGGCGGCTTCGGGGTCGTGTGGCGGGCGTGCGACACCCTCCTGCAGCGCCATGTGGCGGTCAAGGAGATCCACATCCCCGGCTTCCTCAACGACGAGGACCGGGCGGACCTGCGGGAGAAGGTCCTGCGGGAGGCCCGCGCCGCGGCTCGGCTCGACCACCCGAACGCGGTCACCGTGTTCGACGTCCTCGACGACGACGGCCACCCGGTCATCGTCATGGAGCTGGTCGAGGCGCCCAACCTGACCCAGATCGTGGCCGAGAGCGGCCCCCTGGCCCCGGCCGAGGCGGCCCGCATCGGCCTCGAAGTCCTCGATGTGCTGACCGCGGCCCACGCCCGGGGCATCGTCCACCGCGACGTCAAGCCGGCCAACGTGATGGTCGGCGACTCCGGCCGGGTGCGGCTCGGCGATTTCGGTGTGGCCGCCCTCCTCGACGACCCCACCGTCTCCACGTCCGGGGCGGTGACCGGGTCCCCTGCCTACATGGCCCCGGAGCAGGCGACGAACAAGGGGGCGGTCCCGCAGTCCGACCTGTGGTCCCTGGGAGCCACGCTGTACTTCGCCGTCGAGGGCCAGCCGCCCTTCGACAAGGGGGCGCCCCTGCCCACCTTGACCTCCATCGTCCAGGACCCGCCCCGTCCGGCCGAGCGGGCCGGACCGCTCCTCCCGGTCCTGGAGGGGCTCCTGGTGAAGGATCCCGACGCCCGGTTGCCGGCCGGCGAGATTCGCCGGCGCCTGGAGAGGGTGGCCGCCGGGGCTCCCGCGCCCCGGCCCGACGACACCATGGTGATCGAGGGCGGCGAGTTCCCCGCCGCCGCGGCCACGGCCCCGACCGAAGCGGCCCCCACCGAAGCGGCCCCCACCGAAGCGGCCCCCGCCGAAGCGGCCCCCACCGAAGCGGCCCCGCCTCCGCCTCCCCCGCCCC
>JBOGIE010000139.1:0-7834 GCA_050742435.1 Acidimicrobiales bacterium
TCACCTACCACCGCCAGCTGCGGGGCAAGCGGATGACGAGGAGCTCGCTGGACGGCATCCCGGGGCTCGGTCCGACCCGCAAGCAGCGGCTGGTCAAGGAACTGGGCGGGGTGGCCGCAGTGAAGTCCGCCTCCCTGGACGAGCTGCTGGCCCTGCCGTGGCTGCCGGGCGCGGTGGCACGGAACGTGTACGAGCGGCTTCACTCGCCGTCGTGACCGCCGGCGCCGACCGGGAGCTCTGGGAGGCCCACGCCGGCTGGTGGCAGGAGGGCTTCACCGACGGGGCTGACGCCGAGTACGTCGAGCAGATCGTCCCCCTGGTCGCCGAGCACCTGGCCGGGGCGGCCGACGTGCTCGACGTGGGGACCGGGGAGGGGCAGCTGGCCCGGGTGGCCGCCGGTGCGGCCGGCGCCCGCCGGATCGTTGGGGTGGACCCGTCCCGGGCCCAGCTGGACGAGGCCCGGCGCCGCGCCGGTGGACCTCTATATATGTGGGCCGAGGCGGTGGGCCTCCCGTTCCCGGACGGGGCGTTCGACGCCGTCCTCGCCTGCCTGGTGTTCGAGCACATCGACGGCATGGACGCGGCCATCGCCGAGGTCGGGCGGGTGCTGCGGCCGGGGGGCCGCTTCCTCTTCTTCCTGAACCACCCGCTGCTCCAGACGCCCAACTCGGGGTGGATCGACGACCACATCCTCGACGAGCAGTACTGGCGCATCGGCCCGTACCTGGTGGAGGACGTGTCGCTGGAGGAGGTCGACAAGGGCGTCTTCCTGCCCTTCGTCCACCGCCCCCTGTCCCGCTACGTGAACGCCATGGCCGCGGCCGGGCTCCTGGTCACCCGTATGGAGGAGCCGTCGCCCCCGCCCGGCTTTCTGTCCCGGGCCGAGGAGTACTCGGCGGCGTCGACCATCCCCCGCCTCCTCTTCCTGCGAGCGGAGAAGACCGGCTGACCTATCCTGGCGGTGTGCTGTACGCCGGGAACGTGGCCATGGCCTCGACCCCCCCCGGCCAGGACCGGGCCGGGGGCCCGCTGGCATGAGCGAGTTCCTCATCATCACGGGCGTGTCAGGGGCGGGCGGGTCGACGGCGGCGGACACGTTCGAGGACCTGGGCTGGTTCGTGATCGACAACCTCCCGCCGGCCCTCATCTCCAAGGTGGTGGAGCTGGTGCATACGCCGGGGTCGACCACCGAGCGGGTGGCCCTGGTCGTGCGCACCGAGCACTACCTGGACGAGCTGTCGACCGCCCTCGACCAGCTGCGCAGGAGCGGGGCCCGGGTGCGGGTCCTGTTCCTGGAGGCGTCCGACGAGGTCCTCGTCCGCCGGTACGAGAACACCCGCCGGCGCCACCCGATGTCGGGCGCCGACCGGGTGTCGGAGGCCATCGAGCGGGAGCGGGCCCTGCTGGAGCCGGTCAAGTCGGAGGCCGACGTGGTGGTCGACACCAGCGACCTCAACGTCCACCAGCTGCGCGACCGCCTGCTCGACCTGTTCGCCCGGGACGCCGAGACCCCCCTGCAGACCAGCGTGATCTCCTTCGGGTACAAGCACGGCCTGCCCCTCGACGTCGACCTGGTCTTCGACTGCCGGTTCCTGCCCAACCCCCACTGGGTCGACCACCTCCGCCCCCTCACCGGGCTCGACGAGCCGGTGCGGGAGTACGTGGGTTCCCAGCCCGAGACGGGGCAGTTCCTCGAGCGGCTCGACGACCTGCTGGAGCTGCTCCTGCCCGCCTTCGTCAAGGAAGGCAAGTCCTACCTCTCGATCGCCGTGGGCTGCACCGGGGGCACCCACCGGTCGGTCTACATGGCCGAGGAGCTGGGCACCATGCTGCGCAAGCGGGGGTTCCACCCCATGGTCAAGCACCGGGACCTGGGGAAGTAGCGGTGACCAGAGTGGTCGCCCTGGGGGGTGGGCACGGGTTGGCCGCCACGCTGGCCGCCGCCCGCCGGTACGCCGAGGACCTGTGCGCCATCGTGTCGGTGGCCGACGACGGGGGGTCGAGCGGGCGGCTGCGGGCCGCGTTCGGCATCCCCCCGCCCGGAGACCTGCGCAAGTGCCTGGTCGCCCTCGCCGATCCCGGGTCGCTGTGGACCTCGGCCTTCGAGCACCGCTTCGACGCCGGCGAGCTCCAGGGTCACGCCTTCGGGAACCTGGTCCTGGCCGGCCTGGCCGCGTCCACCGGCGACTTCGAGCAGGCTTTGGCCGAGGCCGGCCGGCTGCTGGGGGCGGTGGGCCGGGTGGTGCCGGCCACCACCGAGCCGGTGGTGCTCAAGGCCGTGGTGCGGGGGCCCGACGGGAACGGGCGCGGTTCGATCACCGGCCAGGTGGCGGTGGCGGGGTCCGAGGGGATCACCGGCGTCTCCCTGGTCCCGGCCGACGCCCGGGCCCCCGAGGCCGCACTGGCCGCCCTGGCCCAGGCCGACCAGGTCGTGATCGGGCCGGGGTCGCTGTTCACCAGCGTCCTGGCCGTGGTGGTCGTCCCCGCAGTGCGCGACGCCTTGGCCACCACGCCGGGGCGAAAGGTCTACGTCTGCAACCTCAGGCCCCAGCTGCCGGAGACCGCGGGGTACGACGTCGCCGCCCACGTGGACGCCCTGCGGGCCCACGGATTGGACATCGACGTCGTCCTGTGCCACCCCGACTCGCTACCGGTGGGCCGGCTCGACGTAGAGTGCGTGGAGCGGCCAGTGGCGCGTCCGGATGGAATGGGTCACGACCCCGCCTTGCTGGCGGCCGCGCTTCAGGAATTGGTCGTGTAGAGACAAATCCCAAAGGGGAGGACCCGTATGGCAGTGCGTGTCGGCATCAACGGCTTCGGTCGTATCGGTCGGATCTTCTTCAGGGCTGCGCACGAACGAGGCGAAGTCGAGGTCGTGGCCATCAACGACCTCACGTCGCCGTCGGTCAACGCACACCTTCTGAAGTACGACTCCACCCACCGCCGCTTCCCTGAGTCGGTGGAAGTGACCGACGACGGCTTCCAGATCGGCGACAAGAGCGTCAAGGTGTTCAGCGAGCAGGACCCCAAGGCCCTGCCCTGGGGCGACGTGGGTGTCGACGTGGTCGTCGAGTCCACCGGCTTCTTCACCGACGGCGACAAGGCCCGCGCCCACGTGGAGGCCGGCGCTCCGCGCGTCATCATCTCGGCCCCGGCCAAGAACGTCGACGCCACCTTCGTGGTCGGCGTGAACGACGACACGTTCGACCCGGGCAAGCACACCGTGGTCTCCAACGCCTCGTGCACGACCAACTGCTTCGTCCCCATGGTCAAGGTTCTCGACGACGCCTTCGGGGTCGAGAAGGGCCTGATGACCACGGTCCACGCCTACACCAACGACCAGGCCCTGCTCGACGTGGTCAACAAGAGCGGCGACCTGCGCCGGTTCCGGGCGTCGGCCGTGAACATCGTCCCCAACTCCACCGGCGCGGCCCGGGCCACGTCGCTGGTGCTCGAGGCCATGAAGGGCCGCCTCGACGGCACCGCCCTGCGGGTGCCGGTGCAGGACGGCTCGATCACCGACTTCACGGCCCTCCTCAACAAGGAGGTCTCGGTCGAGGAGGTCAACGAGGCGTTCAAGGCGGCGGCCACCGACGGCCCGCTGGCCAAGGTCATCGTCTACACCGAGGACCTGCTGGTGTCGTCCGACATCGTCGGCTCGCCGGCCTCGGTCACCTTCGACCCGAGCTCCACCATGGCCATGGGCAACATGGTCAAGGTCTTCGGCTGGTACGACAACGAGTGGGGCTACTCCAACCGCCTCGTCGACCTGGCCCAGATCATCGGCGCCGCCAACCAGGGGTGAGCCCCCACCAAAGCGGCCTCCCCGTCCTGGAGGACCTTCCCGACCCGTCGGGCAAGAAGGTCCTGCTGCGGGCCGACTTCAACGTCCCGATCAGCGACGGCAAGATCGACGACGACCTCCGCATCACCGCAGCCATGCCCACCATCGAGTGGCTGCAGGAGCACGGGGCCGAGGTCACGGCCTGCAGCCACCTGGGGCGGCCCAAGGGCAAGCCCGACGACACCTACTCCATGGCGCCCGTCCGGGCCCGGCTCAAGCAGCTGGCCCCGGACGTGGAGCTGATGGAGAACCTCCGCTTCGACCCGGGCGAGGAGGACAACGACTCGGCCTTCGTCGACAGGCTGGTCGAGGGCTTCGACCTCTACGTGAACGACGCCTTCGGGGCGTCCCACCGGGCCCACGCCTCGATCGTGGGCCCACCGGCCCGGCTGCCCAGCGCCGCCGGCCGGCTGCTGGCCCGGGAGGTGGAGGTGCTGGGGGGCCTCCTCGATCGGCCGATGCACCCCTTCGTCGCCATCCTCGGCGGGTCCAAGGTCAGCTCGAAGATGGGGGTCATCGAGGCCCTGATCGACAAGGTCGACCACCTGGCCATCGGCGGGGCCATGTGCTTCACCTTCTGGCTGGCCCAGGGCATGTCGGTGGGCGACTCCCTGGTGGAGCCCGACTGGGTCGACGCCTGCAAGGGGTTCCTGGAGGGCCCGGCCAAGGACAAGCTGTTGATCCCCACCGACGTGGTGGCCATGGGCCCCGACGAGGAGGTCCGGGTCTTCAACGGCGACATCCCCGAGGGCTGGAAGGGCCTCGACATCGGCCCGGAGACCACGCTGAAGTTCATCGCCCCACTGGAGAAGGCCGGCACCATCCTCTGGAACGGGCCCATGGGCATGTTCGAGGACACCCGGTTCCAGGAGGGGACGGTCGACGTGGCCGAGGCGGTCGCCGACTCCCACGGGCTCACCGTGGTGGGCGGGGGCGACAGCGCGGCGGCGGTGGCCAAGTTCGGGCTCGATCGCAAGATCGACCACGTGTCGACGGGCGGGGGGGCGTCGCTGGAGCTCCTGGAGAAGGGCGATCTGCCCGGCCTCCAGGCCTTGCGGGAGTCGGCCAGTGCCCCAAGGTGACCGCCGGCCGCTGATCAGCGGCAACTGGAAGATGCACCACAACCACCTGGAAGCGATCCAGGTGGTGCAGAAGTTGTCCTACCGGTTGACCTCCGAGGACTACGACGCCGTCGACGTGTCCGTGCACCCCGCGGCCACCGCGCTGCGGTCGATCCAGCTGCTGATCGACGACCAGCGCATCCCCATCGCCCTGGGCGCCCAGAACGTCCACTGGGAGGAGAAGGGGGCGTTCACCGGCGAGATCAGCGCGCCCATGCTGGCCAAGCTCGAGGTCGTCTATGTCATCGTGGGCCATTCCGAGCGGCGGGAGCTGTTCGGGGAGACCGACGACGACGTACGCCGCAAGCTGGAGGCGGTCATGGCCGGGGGCATGACGCCGATCGTGTGCGTGGGGGAGACGCTCGAGGAGCGGGAGTCGGGCGGGACCGACGCCAAGGTCACCGGCCAGGTCGAGGCCGCCCTGCGCGGCCTGCCCGGCGAGCAGGTGGCCGGCCTGGTGATCGCCTACGAGCCCATCTGGGCCATCGGCACCGGCCGCACGGCCACGCCCGACGACGCCCAGGCCACCATCGGCCTGATCCGCCGGGTGGCGGCCGGGATCTGCGGCGACGAGGTGGCGTCACGCATCCGCATCCAGTACGGCGGATCGGTGAAGGGCAGCAACATCGCCGAGCTCATGGCCCAGCCCGACGTCGACGGTGCCCTCGTCGGCGGGGCCAGCCTCGATCCCGACGAGTTCGCCCGCATCGTGCAGTACCGACTGGGCGGGTAACCTCTCCCACCATGCTGACGGCGATCGTCACGATCATCCACGTCATCGTCTCCCTGGCCCTCATCCTGCTCGTGCTCCTGCACAGCGGCCGGGGTGGCGGGCTGTCGGACATGTTCGGCGGCGGCGCGGGAGCGGCGGCGGCCGGATCCACGGTGGTGGAGCGCAACCTGGACCGCATCACCGTGTCGGTGGCGGTCGTCTTCGCCTTCTCCACCATCATCCTGGCCATCCGGCTGCAGGCGTCGTAGCGACCTCTTCCATGCGGTTGCGTCCCGGGCCGGTGGGCGGTGCCCTTCCGGCCCTCGTCCTGACCCTGCTGGCCGCCTGCACCGACCACCCCGCCGCCGTGCGCCGGGGGCCGGACGAGCCGCCGCCCGGCGTCCTGCGGGTGGGGATCGAGCGGCCGCAGTCGCTGGATCCGGCCCAGGCGCGGACCCCCGGGGAGCTGCTGGTCGCCGACCAGCTGTTCGACGGGCTGACCGCCTACGACGCCGAGACGCTCTCGGTCCAGCCGGCCCTGGCCGCCCGCTGGCAGGCCAGCAACGACCAGCGGCGGTGGGAGTTCACCCTCCGGCCGGGGGCCACGTTCGCCAACGGCCGGGCCATCACTCCGGACGACGTGAAGTTCAGCCTGGACCGCATCGCCAGGAAGGGTTCGGCCTCGCCCGCCGCCGCTCAGCTGGAGTCGGTGTCCGGGTTCCGGGCGGTCAACGTCGAGGGCCGGGGGGAGAGCCTGTCGGGGGTGACGACCCCCGGGCCCGACGTCGTCCGCATCGACCTCGACCAGCCTCTCTCCTCGCTCCCCGCCGTGCTCGGGCACCCGACCTTCGGGGTCGTGCCCCGGGAGGCGGTCACCGCCGAGGCGCCGGCCTTCGCCGTCGAGCCGGTGGGCTCGGGGCCGTTCATGCTCCAGAGCCGGCGCGACGACCTGCTCCACCTGGTCCCGTCGACCGGCACGCCCAACCTGCCGCTGCGGGCGGTCGAGGTCCACCTGGAAGAGGACGCCGCCGTCGCCTACGAGAACTTCCTGGCCGGCCGGCTGGACTGGACGTCGGTCCCCCCCGACCGGGTCGAGCAGGTGGCCGAGCGCCAGGGCCCGGCCGGGACCGAGCCCTACCTGGGCGAGCTGTTCTACGGCTTCAACCTCAAGAACCCCAAGTACGCCGACGCCCGGTTCCGGCAGGCCATCGTGGCCGCCATCGACCGCGAGGCCATCGTCCGGGTGGTGTACGGGCCGTCGGCCAAGGTGCTCCGGGGGCTGATCCCCGAGGGGGTGCCGGGGGCCCAGCCGGACGCCTGCGGGGAGCGGTGCCACTACAACCCCGACCGGGCCCGGGCCCTGGTGGCCGAGGCCTTCGCCGGCAAGCCCGTGCCCGAGGTCCAGATCGACTTCGACGACGACGGCACCCAGCGCGCCGTCGCCCAGGCCATCTCCGCCAGCCTCAAGGAGGTCGGCATCCCGGCCGCCCTCCGTCCCCACACCTACGCCGACTACCTGCGCTTCGCCCTGAGCGGCCAGCAGGAGCTGTTCCGCCTGGGCTGGATCGGCGCCTACCCGACCGCCGACGCCTTCCTGACCCCGCTGTTCCTCTCCGGGGCCCGGGACAACATCACCGGCTTCTCGAACACCCAGGTCGACAACACCCTGCGCAACGGGCGGGCCGAGGCCGACGAGGCCAAGCGCATCGGGTCCTACCAGGCGGCCGAGAAGCTGGTCCTCGACCACATGCCGATCGTGCCCCTGGCCCAGTTCCAGTTCCAGTCGGTGTCGTCGCCCCGGGTGAGCGGGCTGGTCGTCTCCGGGCTGGGCACGTTCGACGCCACCAAGGTCAAGGTGGGCTCGGGCCGCTAGCCGGCGGAGAGCCGCCATGTGGCCAGCTGGCGGAGAGCCGCCATGTGGCCAGTCGGCGGAGAGCCGCCATGTCTCGTAGAGTGGGGTCGTCACGTCGGAGTGGCGGAATAGGCAGACGCGCCAGGTTGAGGGCCTGGTGCCCGAATAGGGCGTAGGGGTTCAAGTCCCCTCTCCGACACCAAACGGGTTCATCAGCCGGTGCCAGCCGGCGGTGTCCCGGGGGCCGTGTCGAGGTTGACGAACAGCTCGCCGGCTTGGCCGTCGAACCCGCCTGCCTGTATCCA
>JBOGIE010000140.1:0-7794 GCA_050742435.1 Acidimicrobiales bacterium
CAGCAGGACTTCCATGCGATCACCTCTCCTTTTGGTTCGTTACCTTCGTCACGTTCTCGCCTGCTTGGCCTGGGCCAGCATGCGCTCCAGGTCGACGGCGCGCACACCGCCGATGACCTTGGCCGCTACCACGCCCCCGGGGCTCACGAGGTAGGACTCGGGAACCCCCGCCACCCCGAAGTCCAAGGCGATGCGGCCCTTGGGGTCGGCCACCATGGGCCACGACCCGCCCTCGCGCTGGCGGAACTCCCGCACCGCCGCCTCGGAGTCGTCGTAGACCACCGACACCACCTCGGCATCGCCGGAGTGGCGGTGGGCTTCGGCGAAGCGGACGAGCTCGGGGTGCTCGGTGCGGCAGGGCACGCACCAGGTGGCGAAGAAGTTGACCAGCACCCACCGCCCCGGGCGGGCGGGCAGGCGGAAGGCCTCGCCGTGTCCCCGACACCTCGGGGGCGGGCTTGCCAACCAGCGGCGAGCGGACGGCCCGGGTGGCCGCCGGGGGGCGGGTGGCGAGCGCCGCCACCAGCAGCGTCACGGGCACCGCCACCGCCACCGCCGCCCACAGCACCCGGCGGCTGCGGCGCAGGGCGGCCACTTCGGCCGCGGGGGCAGCGCCCACGGCTCGGGCATGCGGCGGGTCGGAGCCGGCGGGAGCGGTGGCCTCCGGCTCGGGCTCCGGTCCGGCGCGGTAGCCGGCGTCGGCCAGCGCGGCGACGATCTCCTCGAGCGTGACCGCATCCGGGTCGTAGGCGACCACCGCCCGGCCCCGGCGGCCGTCCGCCCGGCACGACCGCACGCCGGCCAGGGACTCGACGACGTCCTCGGCCAGCACGCTCGACCCGGCCGCGTCCATGCCCGCCAGTTGCAGCGCGACGGTCGCGGACGGCTCGCTCACGTGGCCTGGATGGTCCCGCCGTACATGCCCATCGAGCAGGTGAAGCGGTGCGTTCCCGCCGACAGGGTGCCGAGGGTGATCACCGTCTCGCCGGTGGCGGGCAGCGCCTTCTGGATGCGCAGCCCCGGGAACACCATCGCCCGGGTGCAGCCCTGGTTGCCGTTGGTCCTGACCGCCAGCTCGGTGGGCACGCCGGCCCGGGCCGACAGCCGCGACGGCGAGTAGCTAGTGGAGCGGGCCTCGATCACCAGGCGCTGGACGCCGTCGGGTCCCGGGGCGGGCGTCTCGGCGGCGGGCGACGACGTGTCCGCCCGCGTCGTCCCGCCCGAGGTGAGCGACCGCAGCGCGGAGGAGACCGTGACCGGCGAGCCCCACAGCGTGAGGCCGGAGTTGAGCGACACCAGCCCCGCCACCAACACGGCGGCGCCGGCCAGCACCCCCAGGCGGCCCCGGAGAGCGGCGGTCGAGCGCCGGGCCAGGTAGCCGATGGCGCCAAAGAGGGGCGACGTCCCCACGACGAAGGTGGCCATGATCGCCGCGCCGGCCAGCGCCGAGCCCGACGCCACCGCCAGCAGCTCCATGCTCAGGGTCACGCCGCAGGGGATGAGCACGGTGGCCGCGCCGAGCGCCGACGGCCCCAGCCCCCCGCCCCAGCGGCCACTGCGGCGCACCAGGCGGGACCAGGCGGCGGGAGGCTCGGGGACCAGACGGCGCACCGTTCGCACCCCGAGCAGCTCCGCGGCCAGCACCACCATCACGATCCCGGCCGCCACCTGCAGCCCGGCGCGGGTGCGGAACCCGACCTGCACCACGTCGCCGACCAGGCCCAGGAGGGCGCCCAGGGCGGCGTGGCTCACAAGCTTGCCGGCCAGGAAGCCTGCGACAGGGACAGCGTCCTCGGCCGCCCTGGCCGGCTTCGCCGCCAGTTGGGCCTCCTCGGGGGCACTGGCTGCGGCCCGGCGGCGGGCCACGACGCCAGCGAGGAGGCCTCCCTGGACGGCGGCACAGGAGGCGCCTCCGGCCAGCAGGCCGGTGAGAAGCACAGCCCACAGGCTCATGGGCGGGGCTCGGGCGGACTGGAGAAGGGGATCACGATTGACTCCTTGTCGAACACGACGCGGGCGCGCCGGAAGGGGCAGGACCACTGACTACGACAACGGCGAGGCCGTTAGCGGGCGCGCGCGGGCGCGCTCAGGCCGTGCGGGGAGGTCGTTCGAGGACCGTGGTGAACAGCGACGGCCACAGGCGCGGCTCGAAGAGGCGCAGCCGGCCGGCGAAGGCGGGGGTGAGGACGACCGCGGATACCAACACGGCGGCTGGGAGGCACTCGGCGGCCCGGGCCAGCACCGCCGGGCCGCACTCGGGGCAGAAGGCCATGCCCCCCATGCCCATGGCCAGCGGCAGGCCGGTCACGACCACCACCACGACCAGGGCGACGAGCAGCGCGCGCTTCACGGTGGCCGACATGCTACCCGCGGCCTCCGTGGGGCCGGGAGAGGCAGGGATCGCGGCGGGCCGAGGGCCAGCCCGGTGCCGGGGCGACCATCACGGCTCGACCACCGTGTAGCCCAGGTCGGCGATGGCCTTGGCGATGGCCCCCAGGTCGGTGGCGACGGGGTCGTAGTCGACCCGGGTGCGCTTGCGCCGCACGTTGGTGGACGCCGACGCCACGCCGGGAAGGTCCTCGAGGGCGTCGTCGATGAGCATGCCGCAGCTGGCGCAGTGCATGCCGTCCACCCGCAGCTCGGAGGTGGCCACGCTCAGCCCCCCACCACCTTGATGGTGCCGCCGTACATGCCGGTCCCGCAGCTGTAGCCCACGTCGCCGTCGAGCACCCCGAGCTCGATGACCGTCTCGGTCCCGCTGCGCAGCCCCTTCTCGATGCCTCGGCGGGGCAGGACGACGACGCCGGCGCACCCCAGGTCGCCCGAGGGCATGAACTTCAAGACGGTGGGGACACCCGCCCTGGCTTGCACGATGGACGGGCTGAACGGGGCGCCGCCCCCCTCGGGCTCCCCGTAGGTGACGGTGACCTCGACGACCTGGATGCCCTCGGCGCCCACGGTGGCCGTGGCGACCGGCTGGCTCGAGTCCGAGGGCTTTCCGCTGAGGCCCTCGGTGGCGGCGGCCCCGCCGCCCAGCACCGGGGGAACCGCCTTGGCGATGCCGGGGGCCACCCGCTGCAGGGTGACGCCCGAGCCGGAGAGCACCAGGCCGCTGTTGATCGAGAGCACCCCCGCCACCGCCACGGCGATGGCGGCCAGCTTGTTGAGGTGGCCGTGGAGCACGCTCCCCGCCCGGCGCACGGCGTAGCCGATGGCGGCGAACAGCGGCGACGTGCCGATCACGAACGCGGCCATGGCCGCCGCCCCGCTCACCGCCGAGCCGTTGGCGATGACCAGGAACTCGACGCTGAGGGTCACCCCGCAGGGCACCAGCACGGTGAGGAAGCCGATCACCGCGGGCGTGAAGGCGGACTCCGCGCGGGCGCTGCGGCGCACAAGGCGGGTGAACGACTCGGGGGGCGTGAGCAGGAACGATCGCTTGCCGAACAGGCCCAGGAGGTTGAGGGCCATGAGGATCATGACGACGCCAGCGGCAATCTGCATGTAGGCCCGCACCCGGAAGTTGGGCTGGAGGGCGGCGCCGAAGAGGCCGAGCAGCGCCCCGAACAGCGTGTGCGAGACCAGCTTGCCGGCCAGGAAGGCACCCACGGGGGCGGCGTCGTCGGCCAGCCTGGTGGCGGGCTTGGGCTTGGTGAGCACCGACACCCCGGCACCTCCCCCGCCCGCCGTCGCCTCCTCTTCGGCCTCCGCCGGCGCGTCCTCGGCGTCGTCGTCCGAGGCGGCCGGCCGTGCCGCCTGCCGGCGGGCCACGGCGCCGGCCAGGAGCCCGCCCTGGACCGCGGCGCACGACGCGCCCCCCGCGAAGAGGCCGGTGACGAAGACGCTCCAGATGTTCATGCCCCGCTCCCCACCTTTGTTGCTGGTTATCTCAGTCTCGTTCCGTTCCGTCCGATCCGCTCGACGACCGCAGCGTCGTCGTGGTCGGCGCCCGCTCCACCCGCTGGGTGGTCCCGCCCGAGGCGGGGGCGAAGAACGCGTCCCCCTCGTAGTGCGCCTCGACGGCGTGCTGGCCCGCCGGCAGCGAGATCCCCTCCAGCTCCGCCGCCCCCGACTCGTCAAGCACGGCGTCCCCCAGCGACGTCCCCGCCCGCCCGAGCGCCACCCGGCCGGTGGCCTGGCCGGGAGCGGCCGAGCGGACCTCCACGCGGACAGAGACGGGCTGGCCGAAGGTCGACGGGTTGGGCCGGCAGGACAGCGCGACGGCGCTGGGGAAGCGCACCACCTGGGTGAGGGCCGCCGAGCTGGGTGCGAAGTCGTCGTCGCCGCTGTACTCGGCCCGCACCGCCACCGTCCCCGCCTCGAGCGACGGCACCGTGACCCGCGCCTGCCCCTGCTTGTCCAGGGCCACCGCGCCCAGGGTCGCCCCTCCGGCGAAGAAGGCGATGCGTCCGTCCGGCGGCCGGGGCCCTGCGGCCCGCAGCGTGGCCACGAACGACACCGGCGATCCGAACGTGGCGGGGTTGGCCGGCGAGGCCAGCTCCAGCATGGTGGGTGCCGGCTCCACGACCTGCGCCTGGGTGGCGACACTGGAGGCGAAGTTGGCGTCGCCGCTGTAGCGGGCGGTGAGGGCATGCGTGCCGGCCCCGAGACCGCTCGTGGAAAGGCGGGCCGTGGCCTGCTCGTCGAGGGCCGCCTCGCCGATCGCCGACGCCCCGTCGCAGAACGTCACCCTGCCGGTGGGCCGCCCTGGGGCCGAGGCGCCGACGGTGGCCACCAGCGTCACCTCTCCCCCGAAGACGGAGGGGTTGGTCGACGAGCGCAGCCCTCCGCTGGGCCCCGGTCGGGCCCCGTTGGCCGAGACGGCCGCTGCTGTGTGCGGCGGTGCCGGCGATGGATCTGCTGGCGTGGGCGTCGCGGGCTCGGGGGTCGTGGCCGTGACCGGGGGCCTTGGCACGCCCCGGAAGCGGGCCAAGCGCAGGCTGTTGGTCACCACCGAGACGCTGGAGGTGGCCATCGCCGCCCCCGCCAGGATCGGGTTCAGGAGCCCAGCGGCGGCCAGCGGGATGAGGGCGACGTTGTAGACGAAAGCCCAGCCCAGGTTCTGCAGGATCGTCCGGAAGGTGCGCCGGGACAGGAGGATGGCGGTGGCGACGCCGTGGAGGTCCCCCGACAGCAGCGTGATGTCGGAGGACTCGATGGCCACGTCGGTGCCCGAGCCGATGGCGATCCCCAGGTCGGCCTGGACGAGGGCGGGGGCGTCGTTGATGCCGTCGCCCACCATGGCCACCACCCGCCCCTCGTCCTGCAGCCGGCGGACCTCGGACACCTTGTCCGCGGGCAGGACCTCGGCCAGCACCCGGTCGATCCCCACGTTTTGGGCGATCGCCTCCGCGGTGAGGCGGTTGTCGCCGGTGATCATGGCCACCCGGATCCCCATCCGGTGCAGGGCGCCAACCGCGCTCGCCGCCTCGTCCTTGACCGTGTCGGCCACAGCCAGCACGCCCCGGATGCGCCCGCCCCAGCCCACCAGCACGGCCGTCTTGCCCTCGCCCTCCAGTCGGGTGAGGGCGGCGTCGAGCGCGTCGGGGAGGTCGAGGCCCTCCTCAGCCACCAGCTTGCGGCGCCCGACGTGGACGATCTCGCCGTCGACCTCCGCCCGCACGCCATGGCCGGCGACGGCGGTGAAGCTGCCGGCGGGGGCCAGGCGCAGGCCCCGGCGGCGAGCTTCCTCGACCACCGCCCTGCCGATGGGGTGCTCGGAGGCGTCCTCCACCGCGGCCGCCCGGCGCAGCAGCTCGGCGGCGGGCACGCCTTCGGCCGGTACCACGTCGGTGAGCTCCATCTGGCCCTTTGTGAGGGTGCCCGTCTTGTCGAACACGACCGTGTCCACCCGCTTGGAGCGCTCCAGCACCTCCCCGCCCTTGATCAGCACGCCCATGGCCGCCCCCCGCCCCGTGCCCACCAGAATGGCCGTGGGGGTGGCCAAACCCAGGGCACACGGGCAGGCGATGATGAGCACGGCCACCGCCGCCACCAGGCCCCGGGCCGGGTCGTCGGCGGCCACCCACCACCAGGCCAGGGTGGCGGCGGCGATAACGAGCACGATCGGGACGAAGACGCCCGAGATGCGGTCGGCCAGGCGCTGGACGGGCGCCTTCGAGCCCTGGGCCTCCTCCACCAGCCGCACGATCTGGGCCAGGGCGGTGTCGGCGCCCACCGCCGTCGCCCGCACCGTGAGCACGCCCTGGGTGTTCAGCGTCGCGCCCGCCACCCGGTCGCCGACCCCCTTGTCGACCGGCACCGACTCCCCGGTGAGCATCGACTCGTCCACGGCGGAGTCGCCCTCGACCACCTCCCCGTCGACCGGCACCTTCTCCCCCGGCCGGACCCGCACCAGGTCGCCCACTCCGACGGCCTCCACCGGGACCGTGCGCTCCTCGCCGTCGACGAGGACCCGGGCCTCCTTGGCCCCCAGCTCGAGCAGGGCGCGGATGGCCCGCGACGTCCGTCCCTTGGCCCGGGCCTCGAAGTACCGGCCCAGCAGCAGGAAGGCGATGATGAGGGCGGCGGAGTCGAAGTAGTGATCGGAGTGGCGGTGGCCGAAGACCACCTGGTAGGCGGAGAAGAAGAACGCCGCCAGCGTGCCCATGGAGATCAGCGTGTCCATGTTCGCCTGGAGGCTGCGGGCCCGGATGGCCGCCTGGCGCAGGAACGGGTAGCCCGCCCAGAACTGCACGGGGACGGTGAGCGCCAACGCGCCCCACCGGGCCCAGGGGTCGTCCATGTAAAACAGCGACAGGACCAGCACCGCCAGCCCCAGTGGCCAGGCGACCAGCACCCGCCGCAGCCACATGCGCTGCAGCGTCGCCTCGGTGTCCTCCTCGGGCTCGTCGCCGGCCGCCTCGGCGGGGGCCAGGCCGTAGCCGATCTTGGCGGCCGCCGCCACCAGGTCGTCGACCGAGACCTGGCCGGCGTCGAAGCGGACCGCTGCCCTCCCGGTGGCGAAGTTGACCTGGGCCTGCTCGACCCCCTCCTGCTTGGACAGCGTGCGCTGGACGCGGGCCGCGCAGGAGCCGCAGGTCATCCCCGAGACCGACAGCTCGACGTCGCTGACGTCACCCCGGTCGGGTGCGGCCGCCTCCGTCCGCTGGCTCACGGTCTCACTCCCGGGTGTCCGCCAGGGCCAGCTCGGCGCCGGGCCCCGTGGCGATGCGGTCGTAGCGCAGGGCCTCCATCAGCTCGTCGACGATCTCCTCGATGCGCCCGGCCTGCATTGCGGCGGCGACGCACGTCTCGAGGTGGTTGCGCAGCACCAGGCGGCTGGCCCGCTCCAGTGAGCCCTGCACCGCCGACAGCTGCTTCATGATCTCGGGGCAGTAGGCGTCCTCGTCGACCATACGCAGCACGGCGTCGAGGTGGCCGCGCGCCGTCTTGAGGCGGTTCTGGACAGATGCGCGATGCGTCGCCTTCATGGACAGACCCTACCCCACCCCGGGTGGGCCAGGCTGCGCGCTTACAACTAGGCAACAGGCCCAGCGAGCATGTGCGCCCCGTCCGCCCGCCAGCCTGCGACGCTTCACGCTCCACTGCCTGCTGCGCTGACCTGCCTCCCAGAACAGCCCTCGAGCGGACGTAGAGCTCGCGCTCAACCGCATCACCCCCCACACGCCGACGTTGGGATTTCGGACACAGTTCAACGGCGGCGCCACGGACAGAAACTGCAGACGCCACCGTCTGGGTCGACCGAAACTGCTGTCGCGTCGCTCGGTTGCGGCTCCAACGTCGGGCGGAGCTCGATCGGGCGGGCCGCCGAGATCGTCGGGTCGCTCTCGT
>JBOGIE010000141.1:0-7735 GCA_050742435.1 Acidimicrobiales bacterium
GGATGGCCGAGGCGGCGATGTCCTTGTAGAAGAGGTAGTGCAGGTTCTCGTCGGCGGCCACCCGCTTCATCACGTCGTAGCCGGCCTTGTCCTCCATCAGCTTGCCGGTGTTCCAGTGCGAGATCCGGGTGGCCAGCTCCTGGAGGGCGACGTAGACGAACCCGTCGGCCGACCCCATGATCGGCTGGTGGAAGCCGTACTCGGCGTGGCGCATCCGCCCCCGCTCCAGGGCCACCGGGTCCACCGAACCGGTGACCGTGAGGTAGTCGCGGATGACGATGGAGTGGCGGCCTTCCTCGGCCGTCCAGCGCCGGTTCCAGGCTCCCCAGGCGTCGTCCAGCCCGAACAGCCGGGTGATCTCGGTCGTGTAGTAGGGGAGGTTGTCCTCGGTCAGGAGGTTCACGAACAGCGCCCGGCGCACCGGATCCGGCATGGGCGCCAGGTCGGGGCTCCAGTCGTCGCGCGGGTCGTGCTTGCAGACTTCGTCCCACGGGACCAGGGCGTGGGGGAACCACTCCTTGGACTGTGAGATGTGGCGCTCCAACAGCCGCTCGGCCTCAGGGGCCAGTTCGTGGAGAAGGTCCACTTCGTTCACTCGTCCTCCCTGGGCGACGGCTGTTTCGTCGCCGTAGGCGCCAGTCTACCTACCGGTCGGTAGGCAGTTCCACTTCCCCTCTGGCCGCTGCGCTCCGTCGCGGTGGAACTCCTCAGAACACCACCACGGAGCGGAGAACTTCCCCGCGTTGCATCTTGGCAAACGCCTCCTCGACCTCGTCCAGGGCGACGGTCTCGGTGACGAACCGGTCGAGGGGGAAGCGCCCGGAGAGGTAGAGGTCGATCAGCAGGGGGAAGTCGCGGGTGGGCAGGCAGTCGCCGTACCAGGACGGCTTGAGCGCGCCGCCCCGGCCGAAGAACTCGATCATCGGCACCTCCAGGGTCATGGTCGGGTCGGGGACGCCCACCTGGACGAGGGTGCCGGCCAGGTCCCGGGAGAAGAAGGCCTGGCGGAAGACCTCGGGCCGCCCCACCGCCTCGATGGCCACGTCGACCCCGAACCCGCCGGTCAGCGCCTTGACGACCTCCACCGGGTCGGCTTCCGACGCATTCACCGTGTCGGTGGCGCCGAACTCCACCGCCCAGTCCAGCTTGCGGGGATCGACGTCGACGGCGATGACCCGGCGGGCGCCGGCCAGGACCGAGGCGGCGATGGCCGCGTCGCCCACCCCGCCGCATCCGAACACCGCCACCGTGTCGCCCCTGGTCACCGCGCCGGTGTTGACCGCGGCGCCGAAGCCGGCCATCACGCCGCACCCGATCAGGCCGGCCGCCGTCGCCGGGGCAGCCGGGTCGACCTTCACCGCCTGGCCGGCGGCCACCAACGACAGCTCGGTGAAGGCGCCGATCCCGAGCGCCGGGCTGAGCGGCGTGCCGTCGGGCAGGGTCATCTTCTGGGCCGCGTTGGCGCTGTCGAAGCAGTACCAGGGTCGGCCGCGCAGGCACGACCGGCACCGCCCGCACGGCGCCCTCCAGGCCAGCACCACGAAGTCACCGGGATCGAGCCCCTCCATGCCGTCGCCCACGGCCTCCACCGTGCCCGCCGCCTCGTGGCCGAGCAGGAAAGGGAACTCGTCGTTGATCGCCCCCTCCCGGTAGTGGAGGTCGGTGTGGCAGACGCCGCAGGCTTGCACCCGCACCAGCGCCTCGCCCGGACCGGGGTCGGGGACCAGGATGGTCTCCACGGTGACCGGCTCGCCCTTGGCCCGGGCGAGCACCGCCCGTACCTCATTCGCCATGGTGGTCCTCCTCCGGGCTCTGGCCCTGTAAACGGGCCAGCACGGCCCGGATGTCGTCGTCGGTCGTCTCCGAGAAGTCGTCGTACCACTGGCCCACGGCGTGGAAGCCGACCGGCGTGTGGGCGCACACCACCTCGTCGGCCTCTGCCGCCAGCTCCCGGCACGTCTCTGCCGCCCCGACGGGCACGGCCACCACGATCCGCGCCGGGCCCTGGGCCCGCAGCGCGGCCACCGCGGCCCGCATGGTGGAGCCGGTGGCCAGGCCGTCGTCCACGACCACCACCACCCGCCCGGCCATGTCCAGGGGCTGGCGTCCCCGGCGGTAGGCCTGTTCGCGCCGGGCCAGCTCCACCTCCTCGCGGGCCGCCACCTGGTCGATGACGTGGGGTGGGATGCGGAGGGTTTCGATCACCGCCGGGTTCAGCACCCGGACGCCGCCCGAGGCGATCGCCCCCATGGCCAGCTCGGCGTGCCGGGGCACACCGAGCTTGCGCACGAGCAGGACGTCGAGCGGCGCGCCCAGGGCCTGCGCCACCTCGGCCGCCACCGGCACCCCGCCACGGGGCAGTCCGAGGACCAGGACGTCGTCGCGACCGGCCAGGTGGCCCAGGCGGCCGGCGAGGACGCGGCCGGCGTCGGCGCGGTCACGGAAGGCCATGCCCGGCCCATTCTGCCCCCGGGCAGAGGGCGGGGACCGGACGGGCCGGTATCAGGCGGTGGTGCGGGCCAGGCGCACCGACAGCCGCCCGCCCTCGGACCGCACCTCGTACTGAGGCTGGTGGCCGGTGGCCGGGCCCCGTACCACGTGCCCGTCTTCCAGCCGGAACCGGCTGCCGTGCCAGGGGCAGGTCACGCACCCCTCGTCGTCGAACTCGCCCTCGTTCAGCGGTCCACCGGCGTGGCCGCAGACGTTGGAGATGGCGGTCACCTCCGTTCCCCGGCGGACGAGCAGCACGTCGTCGTCGTCCACCTTGACCACCATCGGCTGGCCGCCCTGCAGGGTGACGTCGTCGGCCACATCGACCCAGTCGCCCGGGTGCTTCCACGCGTTGCGGTCGGGGCCCACCCCCTTGCGGAACACCAGGTGGCCGCCCAGGTAGCCGCCGACCGTGGCCGCGGTCGCCCCCAGACACCCCAGCGTCACGCCCAGCCCCCGGCTGCCCCGCCGGCGGGCCAGCCACGACCAGCTGTACAGCGAGAGCGCCGCCACGTTGGCGAGGGCGTGGGCGGTGCCGATCCGGCGCTCCTCGCCGATGGTGTCGGACCAGTCCGACAGCCCGGCGGCCGCGGTGGGGAGGGCGCTGAGCACCCCGATGCCGACGAGCATGTCGGCGGCCTGGTGGCCCCGCTCCCCGCCCACCAGATCGAGCACGAACGCGCTGGTCCAGGACCCGATGGGCAGGTCGGTGAGCATGGGATGGAGGGGATGGCCCAGCCAGGTGCCGCTGAGCAGGTTCTTCACCGTCCCGTTCGATACCGCCTTGGCCACCGCGGTGGCGGCCGGTTTGCCCAACCGGCGGTCGAGCCCTTCGGCCTCGGCCAGCCGGTGGACGAGGGCGCGCGCCGTCTCGGTTCCGACCATCCCCCGGATGCTTACCCCTTCGGTGTCCTGTTTCATGCCGCCGTGAGCAGCGCTACTCCGCCGGCGCGCCGGGGGCCACCGGCAGCGACGTCATGTCGGCCAGCGGGTACACCTTGAAGTGGGCGTAGTTGTAGACGGGCGACTGGGCCAGCAGCATCTCGAGCTCGTCGTTGCTGGAGACGTTGTAGATCCAGGCGCCGCCGTGGCTGCCGACGATGTGGTAGCGGCTGATGACCTTGCCCTGCTGCTCGAGCGGCTGGGCGTGGTCGCGCATGCGCAGCACCGCCTTCATCATCTCCCCGGACAGCCGGGTGATCTCGATCCGCCAGATGACCAGGAACTTCATGGCGCCTCCCAGGGGTCGTGAGACCTGCACGTTACGCCCGGGCGACGCTCACCTCGCGCCAGGAGGCCACCCGGGTGGGCACGAGTCCCACCCGTTCGACGGCGCCCGCGAACCGCTGCGCGTCGCGCACCGCGCAGCCCCGCGGGTCGTTGTTGAAGAAGGCGTAGACGTCGTCGCCGGCGGCGAACAGCTCGGCCAGGCGACCGGCCCACCCGGCCAGGGCGGCCCGCCCATAGCAAGGCCGGGGCGACGACCGTCCCTCGTGCAGGCGCACGTAGCCCCACGACGCCGTCCGCCACAGCGGCATGCGGCGCTTGGGGCTGTCGGCCAGGCAGAAGGCGGCGTCGTGCCGGCGGAGGAGCGCCTGGGTCTCCTCGGTGAACCAGGAGTCGTGGCGGAACTCGACCGCCACCCGCACGTCGCCTGGGAAGCAGGCCAGCGTCCCGGCCAGCGCGTCGTGATCGGCGGGCAGCGTCGGTGGCAGCTGGAGGAGCACCGGCCCGAGCTTGGGCCCCAGGTGCCGGGCCCGCTCCAGGAAGCGGGCCACCGCCTCCTCCGGCTCGTGCAGGCGCCGGATGTGGGTCAGGTAGCGGCTGGCCTTGACCCCGACCACGAAGTCGTCGGGAGTGCGCCGGGCCCACGCCGCGAACGTCTCGGCCTCGGGCAGGCGGTAGAAGGCGTTGTTCACCTCGACCACGCGGAAGCGCTCGGCGTAGTGCTCCAGCCAGCCGGCCTGGCGCAGGGCCGGGGGGTAGAACTGGCCCCGCCAATCGCGGTACTGCCAGCCCGAGGTGCCGATCCAGACCGGCACCGGCGACCTACTCCTCGCCGATACGGTGGCCCTGGGCGTCGATCATGTGGACGTCCTCGGGGCCTTCCTTCTCCAGCAGGTCGCGGGCCTCGCCGGCCGACGCCTCGTCCTCCACGGCCACGGCCACCATGGCCTTGCCGTCGCGCAGGACGTGCTGGTACTTGAGGTCGAACTCCTCCAGGCTGAGGGCGCCCACCCCGCCCACCATGCCGCCGATGGCCCCGCCGGCCGCGCCGCCGGCCAGCAGGCCGGCCCAGATCCCGCTGCCGAGCACGGGGCCGACGCCGGGGATGACGAACGCCGCGGCGCCGGCCAGGGCGCCCAGCGCGGCACCGGCCACACCGCCGGTGCCGGCCTTCTTGGCCACCTCGCCGGTGGCCTCCATGTCGCGCAGGCGGGTGTCGGGATCGCTGGCCGCCTGCTCCTGCTCGGGGCCGAGGATGGAGATGCGGTTGGCCTCGATGCCGGCCCGGCTCAGGGCCAGGGCGGCGTCGTTGGCCTTGTCGAGGTCGGGAAAGGTGGCAACGAGGTTCTGTCCGGTGATTTGGGTCATCAGATCGGCTGGGGGTCGGGGATGGGGGGCTGGGGCGGGGTCGGATCCGGCATCGGCTCGGGGTCGGGGAGGGGCGGAGGCGGCGGGTCGATCGGCGGGTACGGATCCGGTTGGGACATATAGGCGCGGGTACCCGCGAGCGGGCGTCCGGAAACCGTGGGGGTTGCCCGCCGCCTCCCGGGGGCACAACGGCTGCGATGGCTCCTCGCCTGCTCCGCGTCGACTGTTCGGCCCCCGGGATCCGCCGGCGCCGGGCGGGGCGCGGCTTCGTGTACCTGGATCCGTCCGGTGCCCGGGTCACCGATCCGGACGTGCTCGAGCGCGTCCGCGGCCTGGTCATCCCCCCGGCCTGGACCGACGTGTGGATCTGCACCGACGCCCGCGGCCACATCCAGGCCACCGGGGTCGACGCCAGGGGCCGCCGCCAGTACCGCTACCACGACGTGTGGCGGCAGCGGCGGGACCGGGAGAAGTTCGACCACATGCTGGAGTTCGCCCGGGCCCTTCCGAAGCTCCGCCACGACGCCCACGAGCACCTGGCCGAGGACGGGCTCAGCCGCGAGCGGGTGCTGGCCTGTGCCGCCCGCCTGCTCGACCTGGGGTTCTTCCGCATCGGCACCGAGGGCTACGCCGAGGAGAACCAGACCTACGGCCTGGCCACCATGCACAAGCGGCACGTGAAGCTGGTACCGCCCAGCACGGTCAACTTCGACTACATGTCCAAGGGCAGCAAGCGCCGCATCCAGTCGCTCGTCGACCCCGAGGTCTACGAGGTGGTCGAGGCCCTCAAGCGGCGCCGGGGCGGCAAGCCGGAGCTGCTGGCCTGGCAGCGGGGGCGGCAGTGGGTCGACGTCCGCTCCCCCGACATCAACCTGTACGTCAAGGAGGTCACCGGGGGCGACTTCTCGGCCAAGGACTTCCGCACGTGGAACGCCACCGTGCTGGCCGCCGTCGCCCTGGCCGTCTCCACCGGGGCGGCCAGCCCCACCGCCCGCAAGCGGGCCGTGACCCGGGCCATGAAGGAGGTGGCCCACTACCTGGGCAACACCCCGGCGGTGTGCCGATCGTCCTACGTCGACCCCCGCGTCGTCGACCGCTACCTGGCCGGCGCCACCATCGCCCCCGCGTTGGAGCAGGCGCTCACCGACGCGCCGCCCGACCCGGCCGAGGCCGGGACCCTGTTGACCCAGGGCCCGATCGAGGAGGCCGTCCTCGATCTGCTCGAGGACAACGGCACGGCGCGGGTCGAACTGGCCAGCTGACGAAGCCGCCTCTTCCCTGACTCCTCGGGCGGGCGTACCCTGCGCCCAATGGCAACCCTCCGGCGGGCCGTCTGTGCGTGCGTGGTCGCCCTGGCGGCCACCATCGCTCCCACTGCCGCCGGCTCGGCGCCGGCGTGGGCGCCGGCAGCCACGGCCACCGTGCACCCCGGCGTCCAGACCGTCACCGGGGGCGGCCAGTGCACGGCCAACTTCGTGTTCTACGACGCCTCCGACATCTATCTCGGCCAGGCCGCCCACTGCTCGGGCACCGGGGGCAACACGGCTACCGACGGCTGCACGTCCGCATCCCGCCCGCTCGGCACCCCGGTCACGGTCGGCGGGGCCTCAGAGCCGGCGACCATGGTCTACAACTCCTGGCTCACCATGCAGGCCCTGGGCGAGACCGACCCGGACGTGTGCCAGTACAACGACTTCGCCCTGCTCCGCCTCGATCCGGCCGACGCCGGCCGGGTGAACCCGTCGATCCCCCACTGGGGCGGGCCGACAGGGCTGAACACGTCGGGGACCGTGCTCCTGCAGCACGTCTACAGCTACGGCAACTCGTCGCTCCGCCTCGGGCTCACCCTGCTCAGCCCCAAGAAGGGGATCAGCCTGGGCGACGCCGGGAGCGGCTGGACGCACCTGGTCAGCACGCTGACGCCCGGCATCCCGGGCGACTCGGGCAGCGCCTTCCTGGACTCGGCCGGCCGGGCCCTGGGGGTGCTCAGCACGATCAACGTGGGCCTGCCGGGCGGGGTGAACAACGGTGTGAGCGACCTGGCCCGGGCCCTCGACTACATGCGGGCCCACAGCCCGTTCACCGCCGTGGAGCTGGCCCTCGGCACCGTCGCCTTCCGCGGCAACCAGCTGCCACTGGGCCTCTGAGCCGCTACCCCTGCGGTCCGGGGGCCACGCCGAGCTGCTGCATGAGGACCAGCTGGTCGCTCTGGCTCCAGTCGTTCACGATCCGGCCGCCGGCGATCTGGTGGATGGTGATGCCTTCGACCGTCACCGGCTTGCCGGTGGGCGGGATGCCGAAGAAGTTGCCGGTGTGGGTGGCCTTGCCCGTCCAGCGGTTGACCACCTTGTCGCCCTCGACGACGAAGTCGTCGATCACGCAGTGCCAGTCGGGGAACCCGGCCCGGAACGCCTCGATGAGGGGCTTGAGGCGGGCGGCCAGCTCGGGCGTGAAGATCTCGTCGACCACGTCGACGTCGCCGCTGTTCCACGCCTCCTCGAGATAGCGGCGGACCAGTGCCTTGCCGTTGTCGTCAGCCATCGACTCCCCCTTCGTGTCGTTGCGCCAGCCACGTCGACCCTAGCGCCGGTTCCTCCGGGCCCGGGACCGCACCACGGGCCTTCCACTACTATGGATTCCGTGGTACCGT
>JBOGIE010000142.1:0-7650 GCA_050742435.1 Acidimicrobiales bacterium
GCCCAGCCGCTCCAGGGCCAGGGCCTCCAGCCGGCCGTCGCCCAGCTCCCGGGCGATGGCCAGGGCCCGCTGGTGGTCGGACCGGGCCCCGGCGTAGTCGCCCAGCTCCTCGCGCACCTGGCCCCGGAGCAGGGACGTCTCGGCCACGGTGGCCTCGTCGCCGGCCTTCTCGGCGCTGGTGACGGCGGCGGTCAGCAGCCGTTCGGCGTCGCGGTTGGCGAACCGGTGCTGGGCGGCGTCGGCGGCCGCGGCCCACGCCGCGGAGGCCGCCAGCCAGTCACCCGCGGCCTCGTGGTGGACAGCGGCCAGCTCCTGGCGGCCGGCGACCAGCTCGGCGATGCGGCGGTGGCGGCTGACCCGCACCGCCGGCGGCGTGCTCTCGTAGAGCACCTCGTGGATGACCCGGTTGGCGAAGGCCAGGCCCTGCCCCTTGGTACTCAGCAGCCCGGCGTCCAGGGCCCGCTCGGCCAGACGGGCCGCCCGCTCCGGATCGGCGCCCTGCACCCGGGCCACCAGGTCGAGGTCGAAGGCGGTGCCGGCCACCGCCGCCACCCGCAGGAACTCCTCGACCTCCTCGCCGGTGCGCCGCACCCGCTCGGTGACCACCTCACCGAGCGACCGCGCCACCTCGAGGGCGTCGGCCGCCCGGTCGCTGCCGGCGGCCAGGCGGCACGCCTCCACCGAGAACAGCACGTCGCCTCCGGTGAGCTGGTAGACGGCACCGCCCACCTCGGCCACGCCCATGGCCGCGGCCAGGCGGTCGGCGTCGGCCTCCGAGAACGGGCCGAGCGCGATCTCACGGCCGGCGTGCTCCAGGGTCTCGACCGCCTCCCGGCCCTCCTCGGGACGCACGGTGACGACGACCAGCAGCCGCTCGTCCTTCAGCCGGCCGGTCAGGAACCGCAGCGCCTCGAGCGTGGAGGCCCCGGCGTGCTCCAGGTCCTCGACCACCAGCAGCGTGGGCTGGCGCTGGGCCAGGCGGGCCAGGACCTCGGTCACCGCCTCCAGCGACCGGCGGTGCTCCAGCTCGGGCGCGGCCGGCTCGTAGGAGACGTGACCGAGGCGGGCCCGGAGGCCGGGCAGCAGCTCGCCGACGGTGCCCGCCCACGTGCCCACCAGCTCGTGGACCTCGCCGGCCGGGGCCGCCTCCAGGAAGCCGCGCAGCACCTCGAGGATGGGTTGCAGGAACAGCGACCGCTCGGCCTCGTTGCACCGGGCCCGCAGGGCCACGCCGCCGGCCGCCTCGGCGCGGGTCATCAGCTCGGCGGCCAGCCGGGTCTTGCCCGAGCCGGCGGCGCCGCAGAGGAACACCAGCCCGCCCCGGCCGGACACCGCGTCGCTCCAGGCCTCCTGGAGCCGGGCCAGCTCCACCTCCCGGCCGACCAGCGGGCTGACCCGCCCGCGGCCGGAGGCGGCGGACCGCCCGGCGGCGGGCTCGTCCTCGGGCTCGGGTCGCCCGGCGACGATGGCGTCGTGCAGCGCCGTGCTCTCCGCCGACGGGGCCACGCCCAGCTCCTCGCGCAGTGTGCGCTCGAGGCGCCGGTAGGCGAGGAGGGCGGCGCCCCGGTCGCCCCGGCGGTGGTTGGCCCGCATCAGCGCCCGGTGGCCCTCCTCGTCGAAGGGATCGCTGTCGGCCGCCGCCTCGGCCGCCTCGGCGGCGGACCGGGGGTCGCCCAGGGCCAGCGACCCCGCCCACAGCGACGCCCGGGCCCGGCGCCGGAGGGCGTCGGCCCGGCGGCGGGGCGCCTCGGCCCAGGCGGCGTACGGGTCGTCCTCCACCAGGTCGCCGGCGTCGAGCACGGTCAGGGCCTGGCGGGCCGCACCGCAGGCGGCGGCGAAGGCCCCGGCCGCCAGCTCGGCCTCGGCCTCGGCCACCGCCGTCTCCGCCTCCCGCAGGTCGGTCGCCAGCCGGTCGGACAGGACCAGCCGGTAGCCGCCCCGGCCGCCTTCGATGTGGGGCCGTCCGACGATCCGGCGCAGCCGGCTGACCAGCGAGGCCACGTTCTGCTCGGCCTTGGCCGGGGGCCCGTCCGGCCACAGGTCGTCGATGATGCGGTCGACGGGCACCACCCGGCCGGCCTCGACGGCGAGCAGGGCGAGGAGGCGGGCCGCCCGGCCGGCGGGCGGATCGCCCACCCGGCGACCGTCGACGTAGACCCGCAGGGGCCCCAGGAGCCGGACGCGGACCCTGGGTCCGCCGTGCCCCCTGTCGTCGCCTGCTCTCACAGGAGTCTCCAGCTGTCGATCGCGCGCACCGGCCCTGACCGGGTCGACTCTACCGGGAGGCCGTCCGCTACGGCAGGGGCCGCGGCCTACGCTGCGCCCATGCCGCTACGAGTGAACGGCCGGCCCGTCCCCGTCATCGGGACGGCGCGCATCTACGTCTGCGGCATCACGCCCTACGGCACCACGCACCTGGGCCACGCGGCCACGTTCGTGTGGGTCGACGTGCTGGCCCGGCTGCTCCGCCACACGGGCGTGGAGGTGGAGGTGTGCCGCAACATCACCGACGTCGACGACGACCTGCTCGAGCAGGCCCGCCGCCAGCACGACGACTGGCGCATGCTGGCCGCCCGCCAGACCTACCGGTTCGAGGACGACATGCGCCAGCTCCGGGTGGGCAGCCCCACCTTCGAGCCCCAGGCCCACGTCTACGTCGACGAGGTGATCGCCCTGGCCCAGGCCCTGGTCTCCTCGGGCACCGCGTACGAGCGGGGCGGCGCCGTGTACTACCCCGGGACGGCGGTGGCCGAGCGGGCCGGGCTGGAGCGGGACGCGGCCCTGGCCCTAGTGGCCGAGCACGGCGGCCGGCCCCACGACGCCGACACGGACGACCCGCTGGACACCCCGGTCTGGCAGCGGTCGGCCGAGGGCGAGCCGTCCTGGCCCAGCCCGTGGGGGCCGGGGCGCCCCGGGTGGCACGCCGAGTGCGCGGCCATGGCCCTGGCCACCCTGGGCCCGGGCATCGACGTCCACGGGGGCGGCGCCGACCTGATCTTCCCCCACCACGCCTTCGAGGCGGCCCAGGCCGAGGACGCCACCGGGGTCCGCCCGTTCGCCCGGTCGTGGCTCCATGTGGGCACGGTGACCGTCGGCGGCCTGAAGATGGCCAAGTCAACCGGCAACCTGGTCCTGGTCCACGAGCTGCTCGAGGACGCCTGGCCCGCCGGCGCCATCCGCCTCCTGCTCATCGACCGGCCGTGGGCGTCGTCGTGGGACTACCGGGAGGAGGACCTGGCCGCCGCCGCCGAGCGCCTCGACCGGTTGTGGTCGCGCGCCGGCAGCCCGTCCACCGACCCGGCCAGCGAGCAGGCCGCGGTCGACGCCCTGCTCGACGACCTCGACGCGCCCCGGGCCCTGGCCATCGCCGAGGAGGCCGGCGGCCACGCCCTGCGCTCGGTCGGGGGCCTCCTCGGCCTGTTCTGACGCCGGTCGGTTCGGTGCGACGAGCAACTAGGGTCGACGGGATGCCCACGTCGCACGTCGACGACCTGTTCCGCACCGAGGGCGACGACGCCGTCGTGCTCCACGTCCACGTCCAGCCGGCCGCCGGCCGCTCGGCCGTGGTCGGCCGGCACGGGGCCGCCCTCAAGGTCCGGGTGGCCGCCGCGCCCGAGGGCGGGCGGGCCAACGAGGCCTGCGCCGACCTGCTGGCCGAGACGTTCGGGCTCAAGCGGGCCCAGGTCGAGCTGGTGGGCGGGCCGAGCAGCCGGGCCAAGCAATTCAAGCTCAGCGGGGTGGAGATCGACGCCTTCCGTACCCGCCTGGAACGGGCGGTGGCCGGCGCCGGCGCCCGCCCGGGCCGGGGATCCAACCCGGGCCAGGAGGCCCGCCAGAGCCGCCCGTAACGGCGGGAGACCGACCGGTCGCACGAACAGGCCGGCTGGTAGAATCCGCCTCCCCATCGCGCTCCAGGAGCGGCCGTGATGCCTAAGACGACCAAAGCAGCACCCGCCGAAGCGTCTCCTCCGCGGGCTTCCTCCCGAGGCCGGAGCTCGGCCAAGTCGGTCGGCGACGCTCCTCCCGGTGACCGGTTCCTCAAGGAGCAGCGCTCCCTGCTCGTCGCCGAGCGGGCCAGCTACGTGGAGCAGGCCGAATCGCTGCGGATCGACGCCGAGCAGCTGGCCGAGGACATGGAGCCGGGCGACATCCAGTTCGACGAGGAGTCCGGCGAGGGCGACACCCTCAACGTCGAGCGGGAGCGCGACCTGGCCCTGAGCGCCCAGGCCCGCGCCGCGGTCGACGAGATCGACCGGGCCCTGGCCAAGATGGACGCCGGCAGCTACGGCGTGTGCGAGCGGTGCGGCAACCCCATCCCCAAGGCCCGGCTCAAGGCCCTGCCCCACGCGTCCCTGTGCGTGGCGTGCAAGAGCGGGGGGCTGTCGCGTCGCTGAGCTCGGCGGCCCGCCGCGGGAGCAGACCGGGCCCCCGCCACCGCGACAGGAGCGAAGGCGCCGCACCGCCCTGGTGTCGGCGGTGGCCGCCGTCGTCCTGGTCCTCGACGCCCTCACCAAGCAGTGGGCCATGTCCGCCCTCGCCGACGGCCCGATCGAGCTGTTCGGCCCCGTCCGGCTGGCCCTGACCCGCAACTCGGCCGGCGCCTTCGGCCTCGGAGGCGCCTTCGTCCCCTTCCTGGCCGTGGCCGCCCTCGGCCTGGTCGTGTACATGGTGGTGGTCGGGTCGGCCACCGAGAAGCTGCCCATGGCCGTCGCCCTGGGCCTGATCCTGGGCGGGGCGTTCGGCAACGTGGTCGACCGGGTGTTCCGGTCGCCTGGCTTCCTGCGCGGCGCGGTGGTGGACTTCATCGACGTGGGCTTCTGGCCGGTCTTCAACGTGGCCGACTCCGCCATCACCTGCGGCTGCCTGCTCCTCCTCGTCGCCAGTTGGGGCAAGGAGTGAGTGAGCCCGTGACGGCGTCGTCCAAGGTGGAGCGGGTGCCCATCCCGTCGACCCTCGACGGCGAGCGCCTCGACCGCGTCCTGTGCCTCATCTGGGACCTGCCCCGGTCGGAGGCCACCGAGCTGATCGCCTCCGGCGCGGTGCGCCTGGGCGGCCGGCCGGTGGCCACCCGGGCCCGGCGGGTGACCACCGGCCAGGAGCTGGAGGTGGCCCTGCCCGAGGCCCGGACGGCGACGGCGCTGGCCGGCGAGACCGGTGGTGACGACCTGGCGCTCGTCTACGTCGACGAGGACGTCATCGTGGTCGACAAGCCGGCCGGCCTGGTCGTGCACCCGGGCGCCGGCCAGGCCACCGGCACCCTGGCCCAGGCCCTCCTGGGCCGGTTCCCCGACATGGCCGGCACCGGCAGCCCCGACCGGCCCGGCATCGTCCACCGGCTGGACAAGGGGACGTCCGGCCTGCTGGTCGTGGCCCGCTCGTCCGCCGCCCACGAGTCGCTGGGGACCCAGCTGGCGGCCCGTTCCGTCGACCGCCGGTACCTGGCCCTGGCCTGCGGGACCATCGACACCGACGCCGGCGTGGTCGACGCGCCCGTCGGCCGGCGGTCCACCGACCGCACCCGGATGGCGGTCGTCGCCGGCGGCCGGGCGGCCCGCACCCACTACCGGGTGCTGGCCCGTTACACCGAACCGGCGGAGGCCACACTGGTCGAGTGCAAGCTGGAGACCGGCCGCACCCACCAGGTGCGCGTCCACCTGGCCGCCATCGGGCATCCTGTGGTGGGCGACGCCCGGTACGGCGGCGCCCGAGCGGCACTGCCCGTCGACCGTCCCTTCCTGCACGCAGCCCAGCTGGCCTTCGACCATCCCACCCGCGGCGAGCGTTGCCGGTTCGAGTCCCCCCTGCCCCCCGACCTGGAGGCCGTCCTTGTACCCCTACGGTGACACCCGGACCGACAACCGGCCCCTCTACCTCGACGACCCCGACGAGCGGGCCGCCCGCTGGACCCTGCGGTTCCTGGCCGTCGCCCTGGCCGTGGCCGTGCTGGCCGGCACCCTGGTGCTCAGCCTGATGGCCCTCGACGACGACTCGCCGTCCTCGACGGCCACCAACCGCCCTGCGCAGAACGTGGAGACGGTCACCACGCTCCCGCCGCCGCCCGAGGTCGGCCCGGCCCCGGGGACGGAGGTGGCCGGCTACGTGACCGCCCGCAAGGCGGCCCTGGCCGCCGCCCGCGACGAGCGGGTCGCCGTGGTCTCCTTCGCCAAGTACTCCACCCAGGCCCAGACCAGGACGCTGCTGGGGTCGATGCCGCCCGTCGCCCTCCTCGTCGCCCCGCCCGGGACGGCCCCCGCCGTGGTCACCGGCGACCTGGCCGTATGGGTGACGGCCCAGACCGAGGCCACCCGCGAGGAGCGCGACGAGATCAGGAAGCTGATCCCCACCGTCACCGATCCCGCCTTCAAGACCTTCTACAACGAGGAGGTGGCCCGGCTGGACAAGGCGCTCCGGAACTTCGCCCCCACCTCGGCCATGGTGTTCGGGGCCGTGGTGCAGGCCCCGGCCGCCGCCCTCCAGGCCCTGGGGGCCAAGACCGAGGTCCGTCTGGTCGACGTGGGCGAGAACGCCAACCAGGACCCCAAGGCCGTGTACCGGGGCCTGCGGCCGGAGGAGACGGCCAAGGCCAACGACCCGCCCATGCGGCCCGTGTAGCCGGCTCCCTACCTCTTGGCCGCCTTCAGGCCCAGGTGGTAGAAGGCGCCTTCGATGCGCAGCTCGGGGCCCTCGTCCACCTGGGCCAGCACGCACACCCGGTAGCGCTGCTCGCCCCGCTTCAGCTTCTTGCGGGCCTGGACCTCGACGGTGGCGGTGGCCGTCCCGCCCGGCTCGACGCTCACCCGGTCGGGCTGCACCGCCAGGTCGAGGGCGCCCGAGGGGTCGTCGGTGCTCAACGAGGCCGAGACCGGCACGTTGCCCCGGTTCTCGAAGGTGAAGGTGTAGGAGTGGCCCCGCTGGTCGTGGGCCACCATCGGGTCGAGCACGCCGGCGGCGTCCACCCACGCCCCCACCTCCACCGTGCCCTGGCCCTTGGCCGCCGCCTCGCCGGCACCGGTGGCGCGGGCGACGATCTCGACGGCATGGCGCCCGGCGGCGGGATGGGCCCCGCACGCCGGCTTGAAGAACACCGACACCACCGCCTCCTCACCCGGGCCCACCGTGCAGGACTCCGGGTGCACCCACGACCAGTCCCGCTCGCGGTCCGGAACCTCCACCGCGACCTGGCTGGCCTCGCGCCCGCCGTTCCTCAGGTGGACCTCCATCCGCCCGAGGCGCCCGGGCTCGACCGCCAGCGCCGGCGGGACCAGCTCCATCGCCATCCCCACGGGTGCGACCGTAGCCACGGCGAATTTGTTGTGCGGCGAAGCAGTTGCCTCCCGGGGGGAGGCCGGTGTCAGTTCGAGACGGGCTGGCCCAGGCGCAGGTCGCCCGGGTCGGGGTCGAGAGGGGCGACCGTGTCGGGAGACCCGGGGCCCTGGCCCCGCGCCCGCAGCACCATGTCGGCCAGGGTGAAGGAGTCGAGGTGCTGGCGCATGTGCTCGCCGACGTCGGCCCACACCGAGAGGAGCACGCACTGGCCCTCGTGGCTGCAGGCCCCGTTCTGGTGGGGTTCGCCGAAGTCGCCGGCCACGATGGGCCCGTCGACCGCGCTCACGATCTGGCCCAGGGTGACCTCGGCGGGGGGCCGGGCCA
>JBOGIE010000143.1:0-7582 GCA_050742435.1 Acidimicrobiales bacterium
CTAGCTCGGCGGCCACGACCCCTGCCTCGGCCACGACGGAGCTGTGGTGGCGCCTGATGGCCGTATCGAGGTCCATGGTCGCGTCCCGGGCGTTGTGGGCGAGGACCATGGCTCCGCCGCCGAAGAGGTACAGCTCGGCGTGGACTCCCCGGCGGTCAAGGTGATGGGCAAGGCGTTCGAGCGCCTCCTGCAGCAGTACGCGGCTGAGCAGAGGCCCGTTCACGCCCGGGCGAGGTCGTAGGGGTCGATCAGGACGCCATGCCGTCGAATCTCCGGTGGCGCATTGTCGGCGGCCAGGCGTCGCAGCGAGGCGAGCGCGTGGGGGCTCCAGGGCTCGGGGAGCGTGCGCTCGGGCCGATCCACCCAGGTCGGGGCGGGAACGCTGCCCCGGGCCGCGAGCCACTCGGCGATTCCGGCAAGAAGGGCGTCCCAACGGACATCGCCGGTTCTGGCCGGCTCGGCCTCGATGAGGGACCGGCGACTGGTCGGCGGTTCGTGCTCGTACTCCTCGATGAACTCGAGCAGCAGGGACCAGCGCTGGTCGGCGTCAGCCTCGTGGGCCACGTGAGCGGCCAGGCGCTGAATGGTCATGGGAGTGAAGGTCGTCATCGCTGGGCGTCCCTGGTCGAGCTCATGCGCGGCGAAGAGGTCGTCGGGACCGCTTCAGGACGCCGGCGATGTCGAAGACCATCGTCCCGTAGGGGTTGATGGTCTCGAAGTGGGCGAAGCTCAGGTGGGCCTTGGCCTCGTCGGTGACCTCATGCCCGTCGGCCTCCTCGGCGTCGGTGGCGTCCTCTAGGTAGCCGGTGGTGGACAGGACGCAGGCGTTGACGACGAGGGTGTGGCAGTGGGCCTGGGTGGTCTGGTCGTCGTGGTGCGGGGACCGGACCGCGCCCCGATTGGCGAAGAAGATGAAGCGGCGGAGGTCGTTGGTGGCCTCGCCCCGGTTGAGCTGGCGGCCGATGCGGCGTCGGAAGGCCTCGTCGGTGAACCAGCGCAGGGCGTGGAGGGTGCGCAGAAGCTTGCCGTACTCCAGAATGGCCTTGGCCAGGGGGTGTTGGCGGGAGCCGGCCTGGAGCTTGGCGATCAGCAGCGCAGCCGAGACGTAGCCGAGCTTCAGCGAGCCGCCGATGCGGACCAGGTCGTCCCAGTGCTCGGCGATGACGTCGATCTGGGCGTGATGGGCCAGCAGCGGGCCGGCCCGCGGCCAACGCTGGTAGTGGCTGGGCGGATGCGGCCGCCACAGCGGCGACTCGGCGACCTTGGCGATCCGGGGCGAAAGCCGGTAGCCGGTCAGGTCGAACAGGGCGAAGGTGGCCAGCGTCTGGCCGTGGGTGTCGGTGGTGTGCTCGATGATCGCCAGCTCGGTGGTGTTGCCCAGGATCTCGTCCAGAGTGAACGTGGCGTCGCGTTCGGTGCCGGTTTTCTTTAGCTCTAGGACCAAAGAGGCAGGCAGGTGCCTGTCTCCACGTCGACGACATGTGTTCGACGGCCCCAGGGGCGCCCCTGCCCGGGCCGGATACGGGGCGACGTCGCCCAGTCGACGGCTGGGCCGAATCGGTCTGTGGTCGACCAAGGCCTCGGTCATCGTTGCGCCCGGTTGGTCGTCGTCATGAGCTGGCGGTAGTTCTCCCGGCTGGCGTCGAGGCTCTCGGTGAGGTCGGCGTTCTCTGCTTCGAGGGCGCCGATCCGCTCGTGGCAGTCCTGCAGGGCGTCCTCCAGGGTGGCGACGCGGTCCTGGAGCGAGTCCATGGTCGCCTGGTTGGCTCCGCCCACGATGGCGTCGAGCTCGGCTGCGACGGCGAAGCCGAGCCGGCGACGAAGCTTGGCGACGTCGTCGCGCAAGTGGCGGTTGTCAGCCAGCGTGAGGGCAAGGTCGTTGCGAAGGCTGCGCTCGCTCACGATCGAGCGGACGGGCATGGGCGGTGCGCCAGCGCCGGCCGCCTGCTGGCGGGCTCGCAGCTCGGTTATCTGCGCCTTGAGCTCGGCGTCGGCGTAGACCAGGGAGCGGGACACGCCGGCTCGACGGCGGACGGTCTCGAAGCTGATTGGGCCGCCTTCGTCGACCAGGGCCCGGAAGGCGGCCCAAGTACGCTCTCGCTTCGCTTGGCTGTCGCGGCGACGGGCGGCGAGCAGGCGTTCTGCGGATGTGCTCACGGCGCTCGCCTTCCGATGGTGACGGGGACCGTTCGCCGTGCCGTACGCAGATCCGTGCACGTCTGCTCGACGAGGCGGCGCTTCTCGTCGGGGAGCTCGGCAAGATCGGCTTCCAACGCCCGGATGAGGGTGCGGAGCCGGGTGATCTCCTCAGTGGGGACGAGCGCCCAGTCGTCGGCGCCGATGGCCTCGCCGCGCTCTCGGGCTCGCACCAGCTCGTCGAGGTGGGCTTTGAGCTCGGGCAGGAATGACGGGTCGCTGGTGAAGTAGGCGCAGCCCATGCAGCGGTAGCGGATCGGGCACTGCTGGCCGCCGGCTTGGACGTTGGAGGGCTCGGCGCACAGCCCGAAGGGCACGGCGATCTGGGCGACGCCGTCACGGAGGTGGCCGGCGTGGGAGAGCCCCGCGAGCGGCCGTGCCTCCCCGGTGACGACGGCGCATCTGAGCGAGCCGTTCGGTGGCGTCGCGCTTCCGCTTGGAGGTGATGCGGTAGTAGCCCTGGGTGGTCTTGAGGTCGGTGTGGTCCATGAGCGCCTGGAGGACCTCGACAGGCGTGCCGGCGTCGGCGTGGCGCTGGGCGTAGGTGTGCCGGAAGGAATAGGGGTAGATGGAGTCCCGGGCGAACGGGAGCGGCTGGCCGTCGGGGCCCCGGTCGGGCCCGTCGATGCGGTCCAGGGCCTTGACCCAGTCGGCGAACTTGTGGCCGAACTGGTCGGCTCGCAGCGCGTGGGTGCCGTCTCGGTTGCGGGTGGGACGGGGGAACAGGGCCAGCTGGCCACGGGGCGTGTCCGGGAACCGGGCCAGGATCACCTGCTGCCAGGCCAGAAGCTTGGCGTGGAGGCCCTCGCTGATCGGCAAGCGGCGGCCGTGGCGGCGGCTCTTGCGGTTGTCATAGACGAGGACCGCGCCGCCGTCGTGGTCCCGGGCGACGGCGTCGATGCCCAACGAGGTGAGCTCGGCTGGTCGCCGGCCGGTGTCGCGCAGCGTCTCGAAGAGCAGTACCCACTGGTCGCCGACGTGGTCGCCCATGACCCCGGGCAGCCGCAGGGCGACCGTGCGCAGCTCAGCGGCGGCGGTCGGGCTGGAGAGCTGGGCCACGACGCAGTCCGGCAGCGCCTGGCCGGGCTCTTCTTCGGCCGAGACGTAGGCAGGGATGAGGTCCTTGGTGAGCGAGAACGTGTCCGCCACGGCCTCGAGGAGGCCGGCGGCCCGGGCCTCGTCGAGCACGCAGCGGACGTCCTTGAGCGTGGAGCGACGGGTCTCGTTGGTGATCTTGCCCCGGGCGACGTCACGGTTCAGCGCCACCGCGAAGGACTCGACCTCGGCCCGGGCCACGGTCGTCATGTCGCTTCCCCCGCCGGCGCGGCGGCTGAGATGGCGTGACAGCTGGGTCACGGACCGGACCCGGGTCTGCAAGGTCGTCGGGGCCAGGCGGGTCTGGGCGACGAACGCCCAGCTCTTGGTCACCTCCCGCAGCCAGTTCTGGCTGATGGCCGAGAAGTCCCACATCGTGTGGCGCCGATGGCCGAACACCCGGGCATCCCACACGTCGGCGAGGCGTTCGGTCTCGGGCTCCGCGTAGGCGAGCTGCACCCGGTCCCGGATAACCGACGCCGTCCGGCGCTGGCGCCATGCCTCGGCGGTGGTCTCGACGTCGAGGTCGAGCACGGAGACGGCCTGTCGGTCACGCAGGAGGTTCACGTACCTGGTCACCGTGGTCGGGTTCGTCTTGGACTGCTCCCGGTCGCGGGCCTGGAGGCCGTAGAGGACCTCGGCCGCGGCCAGGGAGTGCAGGCCGCGCAGGCAGACCTCACGGCCGTGGCTGTTCGGGGCCACCCGCCTGGCCCAGTCGACCAGCTCGCCGCCGGCGGGCTCTCCCGCCGCCTGCCAGTGGTGGTAGTGGCGGGCGCACAGCGCCTTGAGCTGGACCGGTTCGTCGCAGACGACAGCTGCGCAGACCCCGAGGGTCGCCTTGGGCACGGCGCACGCGAGGAAGTCCTCGAAGCCGGCGCCCGCGATCTGCATCCGGCGGCGCTGGGCCTCGTGGACGAGGCACAGGTCACGGCGGTTGCACGCCGGTCGGGGGCAGCGGTCGACGCCGGCGCCCACCTGGCACAGCCGGCCGTGGCGCTGGTGCCGGGACGGGCTCGGCCGCTCGTCCTGGGCCCACACGTCGACGTCGGGCTCGCCGGCCTCCCTCCAGCGGATGCTGCACCCCAGGCATAGGCCCGAGCGGGCCGTCGTCGTCACGTCACAACCAGCGACGCGGCACCAGCCACCGAACACGAGGGGGTCGTCGGGGTCGTAGGTGACTGTCTGTGCGGCCGGGTCCCACTCGGCGGGCCGCCAACGCGGGTCGAGCAGGCTCGTGATCCGGGCCAGCCGCCACTCGACGACCGACGGCTCAGGGGCTCCCGCCGCCGGATCGCCGAGCAGACGGAGCTGCGCCTGTCCCGCCGTCACGTCGCCGGCACCGAGGTCGCGCCGACGTGCTCGACGGCGGCCCGCATCTGCTCCCAGCTCGGGTGCAGGTACACCTGGGTCGAGGTGATCCACGCATGGCCGAGGAGCTGCTGGATGACTTCGACCGCCACGCCGGCCTCCGCCAGCGCCGTGCCGAAGGAATGGCGCAGCATGTGCGGACGAGCCCGGAACCCCAGACGACGGGACTGGCGCACGAACAGATCCTCCACCGTCGCGGGTCGCAGCGCCCGGCCGACCGTGCCGCCCCACAGGTTCACGAACACGAAGTCGCTCCCGCCCGCGCCCGGGAACCCGTCTCGTTCCCGGCGATAGGCGGCGTAGGCCCCGACGACGTCGCGGCCCGCGGGCACGTAGCGGGGCCAGCGCGACTTCGCCCACGCCCCGTTCTCATTGCCGTCCCGGCGGATCACGTGGACGTGGGCTCCGGGCACGGGGCAGCCGACGTGCTCGGAGGAGGGAAGGAAATGGACGTCCTCCCGGCGCAGCCCGAGCGCCTCGGACAGCCGGAGTCCGCACCGCCACATCACCACGACCAGGAAGCGGTCCCGATCGTTGGTGCACCCGGCCATGAGCGCCCGCACCTGTTCGACCCCCAGATGCTGCGGCCGCCGCTGCGGGTGCTTCTTGCGCACCCGCGACACCGACAGCCGCCCCGCCAAACGGGGGTCGAGCTGGTCGTGGTCGGCGAGCCACCGGTAGAGCTCGCGCACCGCCGTCGTGATCCCGTTCACCGTCGACGCCGACCGCACCGGCTCCCCGCCGACCAGGCGGACCACGTCAGGCCGTGACCGTCCCCCACTGCGGCGACCACGGCGGCTCGGCGACCTCTCGAGCCACAGCACGAACGACGCCAGATCATCGGCGCCCACCTTGGTCCAGTCCCGCGCCGTCTCGGCCACCCAGCTGAAGAACAAGCTGAGGTGGTGGGCGTAGGTCCGGCACGTCCCCTCAGCCCGGTCGCCGGCGAAGCGCAACGCGTACAGGAACGCGGCGGCCTGGGGCTGTACCTCGTAGTCGTCGTCGACGACGGTCCAGCCGACCTTCCCGTCGACCGGTGACCTGGTCTCCAACGCCCAGAACGCCATGGGGCCTCCCCGTCCACGACGTGGGCGCCATGGCGACGGGGACTGTAGAGATCAATGTCGCCACGACCGCGGATGCTCGGGTCACATACGTGACGACACCCTCTTCCGAGGCTAGAGAAAATCGAGACGATGATCTGGGTGCCGAAGGTTGAGTATTGGTCGGAGATGTGGGTGTAGCTGGTCAGCCCCTCGTGCACGAAGTAGCGCGACAGGGCCCGGCCGGTGAGCGAGCGGCCCCGCATCGGCATGCGCAGGCCGTCGGAGGACGACAGGGTGCCGCCGCCCTGGGCCGCGGCCAACGGGTGGCGGTGGTGGGCGTTGACGATGGCGGCGTTGGCCGCCCGCAGCGTGTCCTCCCGGAGGTACCACCGGATCGTCCAGTCGATGGTGTCGGCAGAGATGCCGGTGAGCTCGGCCATGCGGGTGGAGCCGAAGTTGCAGGCCAGGGAGAGAATGGCGGCGTAGAGGTTGCGCCGGTGCTCCAGGTCGGGGTGGCGGGGGCTGGCCCCGCCGGCGTGGGTGAGGTGGGCGGAGAACCCGCTCTCCCGGTCGACCTCGATGAGCAGCTCGGTCAGGGGCACCCGCGGCAGGCGGGCCACCACGGCGTCGCGCTGGGCGAGTACCTCGGGGTCGATGACCTCGGCGGTCAGGGCCTTGAGGTGGAGCTGGCCGCCGGCATCGACGCTCACCGGGCTGTCGGGGTCGCCGAGCAGGGCTTCGAGGTCGTCGAGGTAGCGGCTCATCTCCGCGTCGATGGCCGTGAGCCGTTCGGCGAAGGTGGCCGGCATCCCCGTGAGCTCCATGACCTCGCCTCGCCGGGCTGGCCACGCCTCGATGGCGATCAGGTAGGAGGCGGGGTCGGCGTAGCGGCGGGAGCCCTTCACCCAGATCTCGCCCGAGCGCAGCCCGCCCTGGAGGGCAAATAGAACGCACAGCTCCCAGTAGTGCTTGTGGAGGTTGGCGTCGCCGGCGGCGCGGGCCGCGTCGAGGTATGGGCGCCAGCGGGCGGGGACGAAATCGACCGGGGCATCGTCGGGGACGTGGCGGCGGCCCCCGGAGTTCATGGCCTGGAGCAGGACGACGGCGTCGAGCACCTCGCTCGGCGACACGCTGGCGGCGAAGCTCAGGGCTCCCAGCACCTGGGGAGCGAAGGAGCGGACGTGGGAGAAGCGGGCCTCCATCAGCTCCAGGTGCCCGCCGTCGCTCGGAAGGCGCTCGTCGTCGGTCCGTGCCGCCGCGCTCAGGCGTTCGGAACCCAATCCCCGCACGCCGGCCCCGACGGCGGCGTCGTCGAGGTCGGCGTCGAGCACGACGTCGAGGATGTCGTCGAGCAGGGCCAGGCGACCGACGTCGGCACACACCGCCTCGGCCTGGCGGGCATGCACCTGGTCGCGGGCGTTGCCGTCGGTGCTGGCCAGGACCATGTCGAAGAGGCGCACGATCTCGTCGACGATCTCGGTGTGGGCCGCAGCGAGCGCGGCGAGCAGGATGGGGTGGCGGCGCTCGGGGACCATCTGGCGCAACGCCCGGGGCGTCGAGCGCCGGGCCAGCTGGCGGAGGCGCTCGGTGGCGCTGAGGTCGAGGCGGTGCGCGCCCAGGCCCTCCAGGTAGGCCAGCTTGGCCACCTCCAGCTTCACCCACTCGGCCGACGCCGAGGTGGCGCCGTCGTTCAGCCAGACCAGGGGGGCCACACCTAGCTCGTCGTCGGTAACCACGAGGGCGTCGAGCTGATCGCAGCGCTCGGGGGTCAGCTCGGGGTCGAGACGCCGACGGATCTCCTCCTGAGCGGTGACCCGGGCGGTGGACACCGCCCGCATGACCCGGTCGAGGCCGGGACGCACGACCCGGTCGGTGTG
>JBOGIE010000144.1:0-7580 GCA_050742435.1 Acidimicrobiales bacterium
GCGTTCGGCGACGTCTCGGTCTTCAGCCTCCAGGGCGCCAAGCTCACCGCCGCCGGGCAGGGCGGCCTCCTGCTCACCTCGGACCGGGAGATCTTCGAGCGGGCGGTGCTGCTCGGCCACTTCCGGAACCGGGCCTTCGACGACGTGACGAGCGACGGGTACCGCCCGTTCGCCACCACCGGCTACGGGCTGAACTACCGGATGCACCCGCTGGCCGCGGCCCTGGCCCGCCGCCAGTTCGAAGACCTCGACGCCTACATCGACGGCCGCCAGGCCAATCTCGGCGCGCTGTCGCAGGGGCTGGCCGGGCTCGCCGGCGTCGAACCGCCGGCGCGGAAGCCGTACGCCACCCGCCACCCGTATTTCAACTACAAGCCGCTGTACGACGCCGGGGCCATGGGCGGGCTGGACCGCGCCGTCTTTCTCGAGGCGCTCAAGGCCGAGGGGGCGCCGGTCGGCGACTCCACGTCGTTGCCCCTCCACTGCGAGCCGCTCTTCCAGACCGCCGACGACCGCAGCCGCACGTACGGGCAGGGTCCGAACCGGCGGGTCTACGTCGACGGCCAGCTGCCCGGCGCCGAGTCCTATGCGGAACGGGCGCTGCGCATCCCCACCTACACCGACCCCCGGCCGCGCCTGATCAAGCAGATCGTCGAGGCGTTCGAGAAGGTGTCCTCGGCGCGGGACGCGCTGCTCCGGTACGCCCGCCGCTGAGCGGTCAGCGCACCACCATGAGGTCGTGGCCGGCCAGGCGGGCCGAGCACGACGACGTGGGGACCGGGGGAAGGGTGGCCCGGTAGTAGGCGATGGCCTCGCCCACGCCCATGTCCTTGACCGTCTCGCGCCAGATCCGGTTGTCGGTGACCGTGCACGGGGACACGACGCCCTGGGGGTCGATGTAGAAGACGGTGCGCCCGGCCATGCAGGTCTCGTGGGGCTGGACCACGAACTGGGTGGTGCGGATGGCCAGGCGGCTGCGGTACTGCTCCCGCTTGCGGGCCACCAGCTCGAAGAGCGCCTGCCGCTGGTCGGCGTCGATGCGCAGGTCGCGGCAGTCCTCGCGGAAGCGGGCCGGGCTGGCCGGGTCCTTGAAGATGTCGGTGAGGCTCAGGCAGGGCACGCCGGCCGCCGCCACCCAGTCGACCACGTCCTCCACCGCGTGAAGGTTGAGCTGGCTGACCGCGCAGATCACGTTCAGCCTGGCCTTGGGGAGGCTCTCGATGGTGGCCGCGATCTTGGCGAGGGTGTCGCGGGCGCCGAAGATCCGGTCGGCCTCGGCCGGGTCGACGGTCGGCAGGCTCAGGGACACCTCGATCGAGTCCGAGGCGCGGATGAGGTCGAAGACGGCGGTGTTGTGGATGGTCCCGTTCGTCAACAGCTTGACCAGCACGTCTGACCCGCTCAGCCGGCGCATGACCGCCTCGGCCCCGGGGTAGAGCAGCGGCTCGCCCCCCGAGAGGAGCACCTTGTCGACCCCCGCCTCGACCAGGGCGTCGGCGATGACCAGGGCCCGGTCCACGGGAAGGTGCCGGCGCTTTATCTCGACCAGGCAGAAGTCGCACTTCAGGTTGCAGGCGCTGGTCAGCTCCCACAGGACCCGCGTGCCCTGGCTCTCCACCGAACGGTAGATGCAGAACTGGTCCTCGTCCTGGACGATCGAGTGGGTGGCCATTCAGGTCCCGCTTCCGAACAGCGACTCGGCCGCCGCCGCGGTCGCCCGCGCCTGGCCCCGATGCCGGGGGGCGAGGTAGACGCGCATCGACCACAGCCCCTCGTACCGATCCGCGGTCTCGGCCGCCTGCGTCCGGTAGCCGTGGCCCGCGGCCTCGGCCAGGGTGAACACCGTGCCGCCGGCGTCGACGAACCGGGCGTCGGCCGGCTTGGCCTGCATGGTGGGCGGCGAGACGGCGACGATCAGGTCGCCCGGCTCGGCCCACGGGAGCCGGGCCGCCAACGCCGCCTCGGCCTGGCTGCGCCACGCCGGGTCCAGGGCCAGGGCGCGGTCGGTGTGGCCCAAGGTGCCGAAGGCCCGGAGGTCGTCGGTCCGCCACACCTCCTCGTGCAGCTGGCCGTTCCGCAGCGCGGCGCAGACCGGCTCGGCGCCCAGGCGGTCCAGCAGCTCGTCGTCGCCCATGGCAAGGAGCTCGTCCTCCGGCAGGAGCGCGGCGCAGGCCTCGGCCCCCAGGCGGCGCAGGGCCAGGTCGAGCATGGCGTCGGCGGCCAGCTTCACCGGGTGGAAGACCGACGCCGCGAACACGTCGAACCGGGCGCGGTACAGGTCGTCGGCCATGGCGACCCGTGCGTCCGCGGTCGCGGGATCGGAGACGTCGAGGGCCAGGCCCCACCCGCCCCGGACCGGCACCAGGCGGAGCGCGGCGGGCAGGTCGCCGTGGAACGCCTGCGGGCGGGTGATGGCGAAGGAGTCGCGCAGGGCGAAGTCGACCAGGTCGGCGCCCAGCCCCGAGTTCACCAGCTCGGTCATCAGGCGGGCGGCGGGGGAGGTGTCGTCGCCGGCCAGGGCGGCGGCGGCGGCGTCCAGGTGTCGTTCGAAGGCAGGGCGCCACCCCTCGCCCTCGGCCGAGTCCTTGATGCCGGCCACGCACGCCGCCAGCCGTGGGTTTCCGGGGCCCTCCCGGTACAGCCCCGACTGGTAGCGGAGGGTGTGGCCGAGGGGCAGGAGGTCGATGTCGTGGAGGAGGCCGAACAGGCGGAGGACCACGGGCAGCGAGAGCCCGTCGAGGCTGTCGGTGGCCTCGGCCAGGGCGACCTGGGTCTGCGGGTCGGGGGATGCGTGCAGCGCGTCCAGGTAGGTGGCGCTCCAGTAGGCCACGCCGAAGCTGTGCGACGCCCGGGTGTTCTCGGCGTTGGGCCAGGCGTGGAAGGCCAGGCCCATCTGGCGCAGCCGCCGCAGCCGCTGGAACGGCGGCGAGGCAAGGAGGGCCTCCTCGGCCCGGGTCAGGCGGTGGGGGCAGCCGGCCCACACGTCGACCGTGCGGGTGGGCGCCTCCAGGGCGGTGGCGGCGTCGTCCAGCGCGGGCAGGATCATGCGGCCAAGCCGTCCCTGCGGGCGTCGGCCGACGCCAGGGCGACGGCCAGCAGATGGTCGAGAGGCGCCCGGCCGTCGTCGAACAGGGCCAGGTAGCGGGCGGCCAGGTCGGGCCCGCCCAGGGCGGCGAAGGCGTCGACCACACCCACTCCGGTCGTCGCCGACGTGGCCATCCCGGCGGCCAGGCGGGCGGCGAACTTGGCGACGTACTGCGCCTCCAGGAAGCGTCCGGACCCAAGGAGGTCCTCGGCGTCGTCCAGGCACCGCGACACGTAGCTGGCCTCGGCCAGGTCGGGCGCGTACCCCATGGCCAGGATGGCCTCGTGCGACGGGAGGCCGGCCAGTTCGTAGACCCCCTCGACCACATCCCGGACGGCGGCCACCGCGCGCTCGGCCGGCGTGGGATGGTCGGACTCGACGCCGTACGCGGCCAGGACGGCGTCGACCAGCGATTCCTCGCCGGCGTGCAGCAGGTCGGCCAGCGCCCATTTCGGCTTCTGGTACCGGCGCGGCCGTTCGAGCAGGGCGAGCAGGGCCAGGTTGTCGAAACAGCCGCGCAGGGCCTCCATGCCCCGGGTGTCGTCGGCCTGCCCCGACTCGACGAGCAGGAGGTAGACCCCGCGCAACGCGGCCTCGAACCGGTCGCGCCGCGGGACCATGGCCGCCGCCCGCCGAGACAGCTCGGCGGCGAAATCCGCCTGGTCGAGCACTGCGATCCCGGACCCCAGGCGGGCGGCGTCCCGCAGCTCCCACACCCAGCCCTCCCCCGCCGTGCGGTCGAGCGCCTCTCGCTCGCTCATCCGCTCGATCTCGACCTGCACGCCCTCGACCACCTGGGACTCGAAGCGGTCGGCTTCTGGATCACGGGGGGTGACCAGGACGAGGTCGAGGTCGGCACGGCGGGAGCACCGGCGCAGCGCGGTGGATCCCACGACCAGGGCGCAGACGACGTCCTCGGTCCGGCCGCGCTCCTCGGCCACGCGCCCGGACAGCGCCAGCCGGGCCTCGATGACCGGCTGCGGTGTCTCGAAAACCTCGAGCGACGCGCCGGCAACCGTCATGGCCGTGTCGCGCCGAGCCACCGGGCTGGGGCTACGTCCCGCCCTTCCTGGCGGGGGTCTTCTTGGCCGCCGCCTTCTTGGCCGTCGCCTTGGCCGCCGGCGCCTTCTTGGCCGTCCCGCTCTTGGCCGCACCGGCCGTGCCCTTCGAGGGCACCGCCTGCAGCGCCTTGTCGATCTGCTTGAGCGTCCGGGCGTCGACCTTGGTGCGCGGCTGCCTGAGCTCCTTGCGGGCGAACGTCGACAGCTGCGACAAGGAGAGTGCCTCGGCCCGGGGCTGGAGGGTGGCCACCAGCTCGTAGCCCTCGGTGAGGGCGATGGGGTCGTCGGGCAGGTCGACGGTGGGGTCGGGGTTGCCCTGCCGGGCCAGGGCCGACTTGAACCCCATCTCCGCCCGGAGGAGGTCGGGAGCGGTCAACCCCAGCCTCATGGTGCGGTTGAGCGCCTCTAGCGCATTGAAGACCTCGCCCATCGCTGTCCTCCCACCTCGGATCAACGGCAGCCCGAGCATAGTCCTGCGCCCCTCCTGTGCAAGGGGCCGGCTCAGCTACCGGCCTCGTCGCGATCAGGGAAGGATCTGTCGCTGCGACCGGGGCGTCCTCGCCGCCGCCACCAGCCCGGCGACGGAGAGGAGGGCGACGAGTCCGGCGGCGGCGTAGGCCACGGTGGCCGCCTGGCCGACCTTCTCGCCCAGGGTGCTGAAGCCGAACGACGAGAGCAGGGCACCCCGGAGCATCTCGGCCTTGAACATCGCCTCCCGCCGGCCGGTCAGGTCGCCGAGGTCCTTCTGGAGTTTGGACAGCTCGGGGTCGCCGCTGGCCTGGGCGGCGGCGATCCGGGCGAGGAGGCCGGTGCGAACGTCCTCCAGCTCGGCGTAGGTCTTGCCCCGGCCGATGTTCTGGACGTGCAGGCCGATGAACTCGTTGGCGTAGCACTCGGCCTGCTTGCCGGTGGTCAGGGCCTTGCCGGCGTTCTGGACCACGCATTCCGACTTCCGCTCGTCCGGGGTGAGGGCCTCGACCGCCCGGAAGGTGATCTTCTGCCTCTCCAGCTGGTCGGTGACGTAGCGGTCGGAGAAGCGGGCGTCGCTCATCATCGCCGTGGCCACGGCGGCCAGCACGCCGGCCACCGCCAGTCCCGCGGCGCCGGCCTGGAGCCGGCGGCGGCGCTTGGTGCCCTGAGGCGCGGGCACGGCTGCCGCCCGCGGCGTGACGTGGTCCTCGTCGGTCCGGGTCAGGGTGGTGATCATCGGGTCCGTCCTTTGTGTGCTCGGCGGACGCCCGGTCGAGCGCCCCGTGTGGAGCAGCATCCGCACCGCCCTTCGGGAACCGTTCCGGTGGCGTTCGGGTGGGTTTCGTTCGATCGGAGAACCGGTCGCCGCCGGCCGGCAGTAACGTCGTCGCCGGGGAGACGAACGTGGCCGAGGGACGAGGGGGGGCCGGCAGCCGCAAGGTGTTCGTGCCGGCGGAGGGGCCGGCGGTCCTGGTCCGGGACCGGCTGGAGGAGCGCCTGGACGAGGCCGGCCGTCGCCGGCTGACGCTGGTCACCGCCGCCCCCGGCATGGGCAAGACCACCCTCCTCGCCGGCTGGGCCCGCCGGCGGGGCTGCGCCTGGTACACCGCCGGCGCCGAGGACCGCGATCCGGCCGTCTTCGCCCGGGGCCTGTTGGAAGCGGCCCGGCTCCGGGTGCCGGCGCTGGAGCCGGCCGCCGTCACACCGTCGCAGCAAGGCGAAGGGCTGGCCATCCCGTCGGAGGGCCAGGCGGCGCTGGCCGCCGACCAGGTGCTGGACATGCTGGCCGAGCGCCTCGACCGCGACCTCGTCCTGGTCGTCGACGACGTCCACGAGCTGGGCGACTCCGAAGCCTCCTGCCGCCTGCTGGGCGACCTGGTGCGGGAGGGCCCGACCACGCTGCACCTGGTCCTCAGCTCCCGGACCGACCCGCCCTTCGCCGTGGCCCGGCTCCGGGCCCAGGGCGTGGCCGCCGACGTGCCGGGGAGCGCTCTCCGGTTCAGCGCGGCGGAGACGGCGACGGTGGTCGAGTCGGCACTGGGCCCGTCCCCGGTGACGTCCAGCGTGGCCGGGGCCCTGCACGAGCAGACCGCCGGGTGGCCGGCTGCGGTCCGCATGATCGTCGACTGGCTGCGGGAGGCCCCGGCCGACCGGTGGGAGGCCATGGTGGCCCAGGCCGACGATGCCGACGGGCCGTTGGAGGCGTTCCTGGCCGAGGAGGTCCTGCCCGCCACCCCGGTCAACGTGCGGGACGTCCTGCGGGCGGTGACCTCGCTGGACCGGTTCACCGCTGCTCTGGCCGCCGAGCTGGTCGGGCAGGGGGCGGACGATCTGGTCGCCCTGCTGGCCCGGGACGGGCTGTGGGCCGTCCCCGATCCCGACCGCCACGGCTGGTACGTCGTCCCGCCCGTGCTGTGCCGGGTGGTCCGGTCCCGGCTGGCCGTGCGGGCCGGCGACAGCGCCGTCTTGCTGCGGCGGGCGGCGGCCTGGATGGAAGGGCGGGGGGAAAGGTTCCGGGCCTTCGACGACCTGCTGGGGGGTCCCCTGCAGGCGCCGGAGCCCGAGCAGGACTACGTCGCGGCCGGAGCCCGGCTGATCGGCGGCGACTACGACGGGGCGCGGGCCCTGGTCGCCCCGACGTTGGCGGGCGAGGGGCCGGTGCCCATGTCGGCCGGGCTGGTCGGCGGGCTCGTCCACCACTTCCGGGGCGAGCTGCACGAGGCGTTGGCCATCTACGAGCGGGCCCTGGCCGGCCCCGGCAGCGACCTTCTCCGGGTCATGCTCCTGGGGTGGGCGGCGTCGGCGTCCTGGCTGGTGGGCGACGTGGAGCGGTGCCGGCGACTGACGGCGGAGGCCCAGGCGGCCGCCGAGGCCACCGGCGACGACCGGGCCTGGGCCATGGCCCTCACCGCCCGGGGCATGGTCGCCGCCCTGGATGGCGACCGCCAGGCCATGCACCACTACCAGCGGGCGTTGGCCGCGGCCGAGGCGGCCCACGACCACGTCCAGATCGTGCGTATCCGCATCAACCGCGGCTCGCGTTTCCTCTCCGAGGGCTACTACCAGGAGGCGCTGGTCGAGCTGGACGAGGCGGTGCGGCTGTCCGACCTGGCCGGCATCGCCCTGTTCCGTCCCCTGGCCCTGGCCAACCGGGGGGAGGTGCTGATCGGCCTGGGCCGCCTGGACGAGGGCGCGCGGGAGCTGGAGGCGGCCAAGGCCGAGTACGAGCGCATCGGCTCGCGGATGGCCAGCTACCCCCTCGCCCACCTGGGTACGGTTCACCGGCTCCAGGGCCACCAGACGCTGGCCCGGGCCCACTACGAGGAGGCCATCGCCATCGGCGAGGCGTCCGGCGACCACCAGGGCCTGGTACCGTCCCTGGCCGGGCTGGCCCTCGTCCTGGCCGACACCGACTGTGACGCCGCCGTCCGCCTGACCGCACGGGCGCTCGGCGGGGCCTCGCT
>JBOGIE010000145.1:0-7501 GCA_050742435.1 Acidimicrobiales bacterium
GACTTCATGCCGTGGAAGATGCTGCGGGCCACCTTGGACGGGGCCAGCTCGAGGCTCTTGGCCGTGGCCAGGTACGACGCCCGGTCCCGGGCCGACCACTCCCACTCCCGCTTCTGCAGGAAGGCGAACTGGCTGGGGAAGGTGTCGGAGTTCAGCGTGGTCTCGATCTGGAAGATCTTCACCGCCCCGGCCAGCACCCGCCCCATCCGCCAGATGGAGTTGTGCAGCTCCGAGCTGGGCGGGTCCATGAACGACCGGCTGTGCTGCATCCCGGAGACGTTGTGGTGGTGCTTCAGGCTCCGGTACGACGGCAGCCCGGTCATGGTCGACTTGTGGCCGCCGTCCATGGCCACCAGGTTGACGTTGACGTAGACCAGCAGGTCGCTGGTGACCGCCCGCTTGTTCAGCTCGACGTGCTCGCCGTGGTCCGTCATGCCGACCAGGACCAGGTTGTCGTGGTCCTCGGCGTCGTGCTGGGTGAGCAGGCCGTGCGGGGCGAAGGCGTCGTAGATGCGGTCGCCCACCATGTGGCGCAGCTCGGGCTCGGTCATGCGCCGGTGGAGGCCGTGGGCCACGATGAGCTCGACGTCGTCCACCCCGGCGGCGGCGGCCATGTCCAGCACGATCTCGATGACCCGCTGGCGGTTGTCCGGGCGCTGCATGGGCGGCAGGGGGACGGCCTGGTTGTCCATGGCAATGGTCAGCTTCATGCCCGGTTGAAGCAGCGAGGGCAGGGGCTCGCTGTCGCCCACCGGGTTGTGCAGGGCGTGGCGGATGGCCCCGTCGGGGTCGGCCAGCGGCTTGAGCGGCTCGGCCGGGTAGATCACCCGGCTGCCGGCCGGCAGCTTCTCCAGCCGGAAGCCCTCGCCGTGGTGGAAGAGGATGGGCGGAGTCGACCGGTCGACGTCCAACACGAAACCGGGCCTACTCAACGCTGTCGCTCTCCTCGCAGGTCGAACACGACCTTGACCGCCCCCCGAAACCCGGCGTTGGCGGCGTGATCGATGGCCTCACGGTAGCGGTCGAGGGGGTACGAAGCCGAGACCAGCCGGCCCAGATCCGCATCCGCGACCAGCTGGAAGGCCAGGTCGAACGTCCTCTCGCCCGTCTCCTCCCGCCCGTAGGCGTAGGCCCCGGCCAGGGAGATCTCCTTGTGCCAGAGGCCGGTCAGGTCGACCGACACCCGGCCCGGCATCCCCACCAGCACCACGTGCGACCGCGGCCGGGCGACGGCCAGGGCGTCGTCGATGCTCCCCGCGGTGCCCACGCAGTCGAAGACCACCTCGGCGCCCTCGCCCACCCCGTCGCCCACCATGGGGGACCGGCTGATCCGGCGCACCGCCCGGCGGACTTCCCCGGGCTCGACCACCACGTCGGCGCCCAGGTCGACGGCCAGCTTGCGCTGCTCGGGGTGCTTGGCCGAGGCGACCAGGGTGTCCGGCCGGAGGTGGCGGCGGACGGCGGCGATGGTGCACAGTCCCACCGTCCCGGCCCCCAGCACGACCACGGTGGACGGCTCCTCCACTCCTGGCCGGCGGGCGGCGTGGACCGCGCAGGCCGCGGGCTCGACCATCACCGCCGCCTCGTCGCTCATGTCCTCGGGCACGGCGTGGAGCTGGCTCTGGTGGGCCACCATGGCCGTGGACCACCCGCCCCCCGTGTCGGCGCAGTACCCCGACTGCAGGCCGGGCTCGAGCCGGCCCATGGTGAGGTTCTGGCAGCTGCCGGTCAGCCCGGCGGCGCAGAAGGAGCACGGCGGGTCGATGCCCCGGGGGATGCAGTTGAGGACCGGCTCGATCACCACCCGGCCCAGGTCGCTGTCGGCCACCACCTCGTGGCCGGGCACGAACGGGAACGACACGATGGGTTCGAAGTAGCGGGAGGACCTCCCGTCGATCGTCGACAGGTCGGATCCGCAGATCCCGGCCAGCCGGGGCCGGATCCGCTGCCACCCCGGACCGGGCAGCGCCGGCTCGTCGACGTCGGCCAGGCGCAGCGGGCCGACCTTGGCCCCGGCCCCCGGTACCACCGCGCCGGCCACCAGGGCGGCGCCGTAGCGGGGGAGCGACCGCCGGAACTGGAGCGCCCTCACTGTGTCGCCCTCATTGGGCGGCCGAGCGGGGGGCGAGCGGCAGGAGGGGCACCGGGGCGCCCGGGGCCTTGGTCCACTGCTCGATGTGCCACCCCCGCTTCCTCGCGATGGCGGCCAGCTTGGGCTCGGCGTTGACGGCCACCGGATGTCCGACCGCCTCCAGCATGGGAAGGTCACTGGCCGAGTCGGCGTAGACCACCGACTCGGTGAGCAACAGCCCCTCGGCCGCCGCGTAGTCGGCCATGACGATGGCCCGGGCCTCGCCGGTGGGCGGGGCGTCGATCAGCTCGCCGGTCAGGAGGCCGTCCCGCTCGGCCAGGCGGGCGCAGACCACGTCGTCGAACAGCGGGCGCAACGGGTCGATGACGAAGTCCAGGGCGCCGGTGATGAGCACCGTGCGGTGACCCCGGGCCCGGTGTTCGCGGACCCGGCGGATGCCGGCCGGGAACGACTTGGTCAGCAGGAGGTCGCTGAACAGCTGCCAGGAGTCCGCCCGTAGCTGCTCGGCCGACGCCCCCTCGTAGCGACGGTAGAAGTGGCGGAGGAAGTCGCCCCGGTCGCGGCGGTCCAGGGCCAGCAGGCCCGGCCCCTGCCGGAGCATGTCGAGGGTGAAGCGGGTGCGCTCGTCGTCGGGCAGCCGGCGGGAGGCCAGGTAGGCGTAGGACTCGACCACGTTCGACGCGATGAGGGTGTTCTCGAGGTCGAAGGCGGCCATGTGCCGGTCGGGGGCGAGGATGGCCCGCTTGCCCCGCTCGTAGCGGTTCGGGCCCTCCCGGCTGCCCCCGGTGGTCCGTACCCGGGCCTGGCGCACCACCGAGGGCAGGTGTACGACCTGCACGTAGTGCTTCCAGTCGACCACGTGGGTGTCGAAGTTGAAGGCGGCTCGGTCCTCGGGCGACAGGCTCTCGAGGAGGGCCCGCAGGCGGGTGTCGTCGAAGACCGCCTCGGTCTCGGCGTAGGAGCCGTAGAGCTTGACGTAGTCCAGGGCCCGCTCGCCCTGGTCGCGCCGCTCCTCCAGCCGGGCGGTGATCTCGGCCCGCTTGCCCCGGATGGGGAGCGAGGCCACCACCTGCTCGGCCCGGGCCAGGGCCTTCACCCCCCGCTGGAGCTGGCGCAGGGCCCGGCCCCGGCCGGCGAAGGACCAGTCCGGGGCGACGATGGGCTGGCCGTCCGAGTCGTAGAGGGGGTTGTCGAGGAAGTACTCCCGGACCAGGTTGACCAGGTTCCGGTAGTAGAGCGGGTTCCGGTTGCCGGTGGCGACCTGGTACACCCCGGTTCCCCGCTCTCGGCCGCTGAGGCCAGGGCCTTCCGGCTCGGGCCCCTTGGCGGCCACGGTGATGATCGTGGCCACGACCAGGTCGACGGGGATGACGTCGACCACGCCCTCGGGGATGCCCGGGAACTCGCTCAACAGGCCCCGGCCGTAGGAGATGAGGACGGGCTCGGCCATACGGAAGCCCCGGATCCAGCCGGGATGGGGCTCGAGCCAGGCCGACTCGATGATCGACGGGCGGATCACGGTCACCGGCACGTCGCCCCGCACCTCGAGCACGGCCCGCTCGGCCAGGGCCTTGGTGTAGGCGTAGGCGTCCGGCCAGCCCAGGCTCTTGGCCCGCGACCGGCCGGCCTCGACGAGGCGGTCGGCCACCCACTTCTCCCGCCGCTTCTCGCTCTTGGCCGCCAGCAGGGGAGGGCCGGCGGCCCCCAGCTCCTGGCGGGCCTCCTTGGTGAACCGGGCCAGCAGCTCGGGGTCCCGGCTGGCGGCGTCGGCGTCGGCCCGGGCCCGGCGGGCGGCGGCCACCTCGCCCCGCCATTCGACCTCGGTGCTGAAGGGGGTGTCGGCCAGGGCGGCCTCGGCCGCCCGGCCCCGGCGGGTGCCGGCCACGTAGGCGGTGGAGACGGCCACCAAGTGGGCCGCCGACCCCGAGTCCCGCAGCAGCTCCGCCACCCGGACCGGGCCCAGCAGGTTGACCTCCACCGCGGTGTCCAGCGGGGAGTCGAAGCTGACGATGGCGGCCGAGTGGACGACCACGTCGCACCCGGTCACCAGGGCGACGGCCTCGTCGTCGAGGCCCAAGCCGTCGACGGCCACGTCGCCCGCCACCACCTGCACCCGCCGGGCGATCTCTTCGTCGAACCGCTCGCCGAGCTCCGACCGCAGGGTGCGGAAGGCGTCGTTGCCGAAGATCTCCCGCTTGGCCCGGGCCGTGGGCGACGTCCGCCGCCCGGCCCGGACGATCAGCACGAGCTCGCAGTCGGGCACCGATCGGAGCAGGCGTTCGACCAGGGCGGTGCCCAGGAAGCCGGTCGAACCGGTGATGGCGATGCGCCTTCCGGCCAATGCCTCCCTGATCACGACCCCTTCTCTAGCATCAGGTCACCCATGGACTGCCAGCCCGAGGATTAGATGCGCCGGCTCTTCGAGGACGTGACGCTGTCCGAGTTCGTCGCCCGGTCCCTGAAAATCGTCCTGGTGGCCGCGCTCGCCCTGCTCGGAACGCGGCTGGGCGGCCGGCTGGCCAGCCGGTCCATCCGGTCCCTGGCCGCCCGGTCGCCGTTGCGCGACACCGGTCCCCGGGCCGAGCAGCGGGCCGAGACGCTGGCCGGCGTGGCCGTGGGCCTGATCCGCGTCGTGGTGTGGACGGTGGCCGGGCTGCTCGTCCTGGGCGAGCTCGGGCTGAACCTCGGACCGTTCCTCGCCGGGGCCAGCATCGTCGGCGTGGCCTTGGGCTTCGGCGCCCAGAGCCTGGTGAAAGACTTCTTCTCGGGCTTCTTCATCCTCGTCGAGGACCAGTACGCGGTGGGCGACGTCATCACCATCGCCGACACCACCGGCACCGTCGAGGAGATCAACCTCCGGATCACCCGGATCCGGGCGGCGGACGGGACGGTGTGGTTCGTGCCCAATGGCGAGATCCGAAAGGTGGGCAACTCGGCCAAGGAGTGGGCCCGGTCGATCGTCGACGTCATCATCCCCAACAAGGCCGACGTGGCCGCAGTGGCCGCGGCCATCGCCGAGGAGGCCGCGGCCCTGGCCCGGGAACCGGGCTGGGCCGACGACGTGCTGGAGGACCCCGAGGTGCTGGGAATCGAGTCCATGGCGGCCGACAACGTCACCCTCCGGGTGTCCACCAAGACCACTCCCCGGCGACGGGCGGCCCTGGCCAGAGAGCTGCGGTCCCGGATCACCAGCCGGCTCCAGCGGGAGGGCGTGGTGGCGCCGGAAGGGCCCGGGACTACGGCGAGCGGCGGCTGAGCACCCGGGCGTACAGCTCGGCATGCTCGCGGGCCATGCGCGCCGTCGAGAACCGCGCTTCCACGTCGGCCCGGCAGTCCGCCCGGTCGAGCTTGTCGATGGTCCGGAGACGGGCGGCCATGTCGGCTTCGTCCCGGCACAGCCAGCCGGTGCGGCCGTCGGCCACCACCTCGGGCGCCGCCCCTTCGGGGAAGGCCAGCACCGGGGTGCCGCAGGCCAGCGACTCCAGCATCACCAGCCCGAACGGCTCGTTCCACCGGATCGGGAAGAGGGTGGCCTTGGCGTCGGACAGGAGGCGCAGCTTCTCCTCGTACGGAACCTCGCCCAGGTACCGGGCGTCGTCCCCCAGGAGGGGCTCGATCCTGGTTTCGAAGTAGTCCATCTCCCAGGGCTCCCGCATCTTCCCGGCCAGCACGATGGGCACCCCGGCCTCCCGGGCGGCCAGGATCGCCCGGTGGGCGCCCTTCTCGGCCACCATCCGGCCGAGGAACATGCAGTAGTCGCCCTTGCCGTCGCCCATGGGGAAGTCCTCCACGTCCACGCCGTGGTGGATGACGCCCTCCACGGGCAGGCCGGGGTCGGCGGTGAGCTGGACGTGGGAGATGGCGATCAGGGGTATCCGGCCGGCGATGCGCCGGTAGATGTCGATGAGGTCGACGTTCAGGGGCCCGTGGATGGTGGTCACGACCGGGACGTCGGTCAGGGCCGAGGCGTAGACCGGTCCGATCATCGTGTGGTCGTGGATGATGTCGCAGTCGGCCACCGCCTCGTACGCGGCCAGGACGTGGCGCAGCTCGGGCACGCTGAACCCGATCCGGTTGCCCTCCGAGTGCTCCAGGGCCCACTTCATGGGCACCGGGCAGGTGGAGTCGCCGGTCGCGAAGAGCAGGACGTCGTGCCCGGCCGCGACCAGGCCCCGGCACAGGCAGTCGACCGCCTGTTCGATCCCGCCGTACAGGTCGGGGGGAATGGGAGCCCAGGGCGGGGCGACGACGCCAATTCTCACGGACCGGCATTTGAGCACAAACTCCGACCGGTACTGTGGGGCGGTGAGCTCCGAGGCACCGCACGCACCGTGGGTCCTGGGCGGCGAGTCCCTCCTGGCCATGGTGTCGCCGAGCCGGCCGCCGGGCGACCTTCCCGAGGGGCTGCGCCGCCTGCCCGGGCCGTGCCCGATCACCGCCGGCCGCTATGACGACTCCCCGGTCGGGCCCTACCGGGAGTTCGCCGTGGGCCAGCCGGCTCGCCTGGGCGGACGCCTGGGCGTGGCCATTACCACCATGGTCGTGACCTCGGTCGACTCCCGCCTGGGCGGGCGGGTCAACTGGGGGTTCCCCAAGGAGCTGGGCACCCTCGTGTGGCTGGACGAGGGTGAGGACCGGGTCCTGCGCTGGGAGGAGCGCGACATCGTCATGCGGGCCTCACCGATGGGGCCGCCCCTACCCGTCCTGCTTCCACTGCGGGCGCTGCAGCGCCGGGCGGACGGCTTGGTGTCGGTCAGGGGCCACGCCCGGGGGAGGGGACATGTGGCCCGGGTCGAGATCACCGTTCCGGACGACGACCCTCTGGCCGGCCTGGCCGGCCGCCACCGGGGCCTCATGATCGCCGGCATGCGGCTGGTCGTGAACCCCGCCCGCCGCCCGGTCGGCCTCACCGCCACCCTGCGAGCCCCGCTGCGAGCCCCCGAGCCCGCGTTATCGTGGGGCCAGTCCCGGCACACACACGGGCGATTAGCTCAGCGGTAGAGCGCTGCCTTCACACGGCAGAGGTCGGGGGATCAAGACCCTCATCGCCCACTCACACAAGTGCAGGTCAGAGGCTTAGCTACCTCCGATTCGAGGGCGACTGACCCGCTCTAGCCCCAGAAATGGCGCGAAAATGGCGCAAAACAGACGGACGAGAAACGATGGCGCGCCATTTCGACGTGTTGGCGGTTCGATCGGAGTGTCATCGAACCTCGGTTGAGGACCCGGCGGAGAGGGCGCCTTCATGCGGAGGCGCCCCTAAGGGAACACTGCCACCGTCTGGAGGATGTCCCGATCGTTGTTGAAGATCGGTGACGGCCCAATGGTCGCTAGGCGACCTCCTCATTCTGGCATGAGGGTGTGACATCGCCGTTGACGTGACGGGCGAGAGCGGCGACGAGGGTGGGC
>JBOGIE010000146.1:0-7339 GCA_050742435.1 Acidimicrobiales bacterium
CTCGGCCGCGAACCCGGCCAGGTTGGGCACGTTGTAGGCGACGTGGTGGGAGGTGACCACGTCGGCCGGGCCCACCCGGGCGGCGTCCTCGGGCCAGCTGCCCTGGACCGCCTGGTGCTCGACCCCGAGCTCCGCCGCCCGTGAGGAGAACAGGGCCAGCAGCTCCTCGCTCTGGTCGAACCCGGTCACCCGGCCGGCGGGCGGGACCAGGCCCAGGCCGGCCGCACCACCGCCGCAACCGACGTCGAGCACCGACCCGCCCAGGGCCAGGGCCTCCCGCGCCCGTCGCCGCGAGGGCGTGTCGGGCTGGGGCTCGGTCGGGGCGGTGAACAGGGCGGGCGTGAACGCCCAGGGCGACTCGGGGGCCTGGGCCATGATGTGGTCGGGGATGGCCCATGCGGCCAGCTCGTCCGCCCACCGCTGCGCCGCTCGCCCGCTCATCTGGGGACCCGGACCACGATGGTGCCGGCGAAGCGGTCGTGCAGGCCGCGGCGGCGGGGGTCGAGGACCAGCGAGCCCATGATGGCCAGGCTGACGCCCAGCCCGATGTAGGGCAGCCGGCCGGCCACTCCGGGCAGCGCCCAGCGCAGGGCGGACCGGCGCCATCCCGGCAGCGACCCGTCCTCCTCGACCACCACGCGGGTGCCGACCGCGATCTTGCCGAGCGTCTGCCCCCAGAGCGCGGTCGGGACGATCGTGTAGATGGCGCCGAAGGAGAAGAGCCCGAGCACGACGGACGCCGGCAGCGGCCCTTCCAGGTCATCGAAGTCGACCAGGCCCAGAAGCAGCGGGACCACCACCACCATGCTGGTCAGCAGCCCGTCCACCAGCGCCCCGACCACCCGCTGGCCCACCGACGCCAGCTCCTGCGTCGGTCCGTCGACCGGCGGGCTGCCGAGTTCGGCGTCGCTCACCCGAAGAACACCTCGGCCACCCCGTGGTAGAGGGCCGGGTCGACCGTCTTGAGGGTGCCCACCGCGTCCGACAGGGGGACCCGCACGATCTCCCCGGCCGACAAGGCGACCATCTGGCCGCTGGCGCCCTCGTGGACGGCGTCGATGGCCGCGATCCCGAAGCGGGTGGCGAGGATGCGGTCGAAGGCGGTGGGCGTCCCGCCGCGCTGGACGTGGCCCAGGATCGTCACCCGGGTCTCGAACCCGGTGCGCTCCTCGATGCCCTTGGCCACCCGGTTGGCGATCCCCCCCAGGCGGACGTGCCCGAAGGCGTCCCGCTCCTCGGACTGCACCTCCATGCTGCCCTCGACCGGCGTCGCCCCCTCGGCCACGACCACGAGCGACGCGTACCGGCCCCTGTCGTGGCGGCCCTGCAGCCGGCGGCTGATGGCGTCGATGTCGAAGGCCTCCTCGGGGATCAGGATCTCCGCCGCCCCACCGGCGATCCCGGCCTGGGTGGCGATCCAGCCCGCGTGGCGGCCCATGACCTCCACCACCATGACCCGGTCGTGGGACTCCGCCGTGGTGTGGAGGCGGTCGATGGCGTCGGTGGCGATCTGCACCGCGGTGTCGAAGCCGAAGGTGACCTCGGTGCCGGACAGGTCGTTGTCGATGGTCTTGGGGACGCCCACCACCACCACGCCATCGGCCGCCAGCTTGTTGGCCACGCCCAGGGTGTCGTCGCCCCCGATGGCGATGAGGGCGTCGACCCGCTCGGCCCGGAGGTTCTCGATCACGGTGCGGGCGCCGTCGTCCAGCTTGTAGGGGTTGGTGCGTGACGTCCCCAGGATGGTCCCGCCCCTTGGCAGGATGCCGCGGCACCGCTCTACGTCCAGGGCAAGGGTCCGGCGCTCCAGGATCCCCTTCCACCCGTCACAGAACCCGACCAGCTCGTCGCCGTACTGGCGCTCGCCCTTGCGCACGACGGCCCGGATGACGGCGTTGAGCCCCGGGCAGTCCCCTCCGCCGGTGAGTATTCCGACTCGCACTGTCGTCCTCCCCGGCGGGCCCCTACGCCCGCCTCCTCGCCAGGATGGGGCCCCATGCCCCATCCGGCGCCGTTGGATGCCACGCTACCGGGCGTGTCTCCCCTCGCCCGCCAGGGCGGCAGGGCCATCCTGATCGCCATCGACGCCGGGACGACAGGCGTGCGGTGCGTGGCCGTGGACGAGACCGGCGCGGTCGTGGGCTGGTCCTACCGCGAGCTACCCCAGCACTTCCCCCGGCCCGGCTGGGTCGAGCACGACCCGGACGAGATCTGGTCGGCGGTGGAGACCACCCTGGCCGAGCTCCGGTCGACCGTCGACCGACCGGTCGCCGCCATCGGCGTCACCAACCAGCGGGAGACCGTGGTGGCGTGGGACCGGCGCACCGGCGACCCGCTGCACATGGCCATCGTCTGGCAGGACCGGCGCACCGCCGCCCGCTGCCGGCGGATCGAGGAGGCCGGGCACCTCACGATGGTGCGGGAGAGCACCGGACTGGTCCTGGACCCCTACTTCTCGGCCACCAAGATGGCCTGGCTGCTGTCCGACGGCGGCGTCCACGCCGGCCCCCGCCTGGCCCTGGGAACGGTCGACTCCTGGATCCTCTGGAAGCTCACCGAGGGTCGGGTCTTCGCCACCGACCCGTCCAACGCCAGCCGGACCCTGCTCTACGACATCCGCTACGGGGCGTGGTCGACCGAGCTGTGCGACCTGTTCGGGGTACCCACCGCCGCCCTGCCCTCCGTCCGCCGCACCAGCGGGCGCTTCGGGACCACCGCGGCCACATCGGGTCTTGGCGGCACCCCGGTCAGCGCCCTGGCCGGCGACCAGCAGGCCGCCCTGTTCGGCCAGGCCTGCCTCCGGCCCGGCATGGCGAAGAACACCTACGGCACGGGGTCGTTCGTCCTCATGAACGTGGGCGAGGAGTGCCCGTCCCCGGTCGAGGGGCTGCTGACCACGGTGGCCTGGTCCCTGCCCGGGAGCGCCCCGGTGTACGCCCTGGAAGGGTCGATCTTCGTCACCGGCGCGGCCATCTCCTGGCTGCGGGACGGGCTGGGCATCATCGACTCGCCCGCCGACATCGGACCACTGGCCGAGTCGGTGCGCGACGCCCAGGGCGTGGCGTTCGTCCCCGCCTTCTCCGGCCTGGGCAGCCCGTGGTGGGATCCGGGCGCCCGGGGGACGATCGTGGGCCTCACCCGGGGCAGCGGGCGGGCCCAGCTGGCCCGGGCCGCGGTGGAGGCCATGGCCTACCAGACCCGCGACGTGGTCGACGCCATGACCGCGGCCACCGGCCGCCCCCTCACCGAGCTGCGGGTGGACGGCGGCGCGTCCGTCCTCGACCTGCTGCTGCAGATCCAGGCCGACCAGCTGCGGGTCCCGGTCGCCCGCCCCGTCGTGCGGGAGACGACCGCCCTGGGCGCCGCCTTCCTGGCCGGGCTGGCCGAGGGCGTGTGGTCGTCGCCCGAGGAGGTGGCCGGCCTGTGGCGCCAGGAGGCGGAGTTCACCCCCCGGGCGCCGCAGTCGGTGGTCGACAGCCGCCACGCCACCTGGCGCCGCGCCGTCGACCGGTCGAGGCGGTGGGTGGCGGGCGAGGAGGGCTAGCCGGCCGGGAGGGGGACGGGCACGGCGGCCCGGTCGACCCCCAGGGTGGCCATCACGTACTGGGCGATGCGGCACAGGGCGGCCAGCTGGTGGCGCTCGCGGGACCGGAACGGGCGGCCTTGGCGGCCCAGCAGCAGCGCCACCCGGGACGTGCCCAGCGACGCCCAGGCCACGTCGTCCGGCCCGCACTCGCCCGAGCAGACGGCGGCCGAGGACTCGCTGCCGGCCACGAAGGCCGCCAGCCACGAGGGTGGGGGCGGGGCGCCGTGGGAGGCGAGGAGCACCCGCTGGTCGAGGTCGATCACCACCGCCCACTCGGCGCCGAAGTCCTGCCGGGCGTGGGTCACCAGCGACGACAGGAGCTCCCGGTACGACCCCGAGCCCACGATGAGGGCGGCGGTCTCCAGGGCGTCCAGCCGGGGGTCGGCGTACTGGTCCCGGGCCGGCCGCACGTCCTCCACGTCGACCCCGTCCACCTGGTCGATCTCGGCCAGCAGCAACGACACCAGCCCGGCGTCCGGGAGCTCCACCACCAGTTCGTCGATGGCCCGGCCCGCGCCCCGCTCGAGGATGTCGATGCCGACGACGTCGCCCCGGACGGCGCCTATCCGGCTGGCCACCTGGCCGAGCGCTCCCGGCCGGTCGGGGACCCAGACCCGGACGACGAACGTTTCCATGGACTCACGGTACGGGCCCCAAGTGAACGCCCGGTTTCCGGTTCGTCACGTTCTGTGAACCAACGGATGCGAGCCGCCTGCGCTGTCAGGCCAGCGAGCGCGGCACCCGGACCCCGGGCGCCCAGCCCTCCGACACCCCCCGGGCCACCACCGGCACCCCCGGCGACCGGATGGCCTCCCGCTCCGCCTCGACCGAGGCCCGGTAGCGCTCGACCTGGCGGGCCTGCTCCTCGGCCGACCACCCGAGCGGTCCGGCCACGAGGGCGGCCACCGCCCCGGCCACCTCGAGGGTGGCGTCCCGGGCGAACAGGCGGGCCCGGGTCCGGCGGGAGAAGACGTCGTCCAGGTCGACGACCATCTCGTGCTGCGCGGCGTACACCGCCTCGGCCCGCAGGTAGGGCTGGCCGGGGACCAGCGGCTCACCCAACGACGGGTCACCGTCGACCAGGGCCCGGACCGCGGCGGCGTCGGCGCCGAACCGGTGCCGCAGGTGCTCGTCGTCGACCTCCTCCTGCTGCCCGGCCGCGCCGTGCAGGGCCAGCGTCCTGGTCCGGCACTTCGCCTTCCGGCCCAGGACCTTCAGGACCTCGTCGACGGTGTCCTGGGCCATGCGCCGGTACGTGGTGAGCTTGCCTCCGGCGATGGTGACCACGTCGCCCGGCGACCGGGTGATCCGGTGGCGGCGGGACAGGTCGGCGGTCTTGTCGTCGGACTCCCCTTGGAGCAGCGGGCGCAGGCCGGCCCAGCTCCCCAGGACGTCGCCCGCGGCCAGGGGCTGGCCGATGGACGGGTTGATGTGGTCGAGGAGGATGGCGATGTCGCCCCCGAACACCCACGGGTCGTCGAGGGGGCCGGAGAAGTCGGTGTCGGTCGTCCCCACGTAGGCGAAGTCGCCCCAGGGCACGGCGAACACGCTGCCCGGCCCGCCTGAGGCGGCCAGGATGACGGCCACGTCGCGGTTCTGCAGGGCGGCCATGGGCACGGTCATGTGAACCCCGCGTGCCGGGCGCATCATCTCGTTGCCCTCGCCCAGGTCCTGGGCGGCCACCTCGTCGATCCACACCCCGGCGGCGTTGACCACGCACCGGGCCTTGATCTCGACCGTGCCGCCGCCCGTGTCGGCCCGGACCCCGGTGACCTTGCCGCGGTCGTCCTTCAGCATCTCGATGACCCGCACGTAGTTGGCCACCGCCGCCCCGTGGTCGGCCGCGGTGCGGGCGATGGCCAGGGTGAGCCGGGCGTCGTCGGTCCGGGCGTCGTAGTAGAGGAGGGCGCTGTGGAGCCGGTCGGGCTTGAGCGTCGGCATGTGGGCCAGGGCCTCGTCCTTCGACAGGCGCCGGTGGCGGCCCACGATCGCCGCCCCGCCCACCAGGTCGTAGCCGAACAGCACGATCCGGAACAGCCGGGCCAGGAACCGAGGGATGAGCCCGCCCCGGGTGTAGATCGGGATCATGAACCCGAGCGGGCGCACCAGGTGAGGGGCGTTCTTCAGCAGGTTCCTCCGCTCCCGTAGCGCCTGCCACACCAGCTTCACGTCGCCCTGCTGCAGGTAGCGGATGCCGCCGTGGACCATCTTGGAGGACTTCGACGACGTGCCGTAGGCGAAGTCCCGCTGCTCCACCAGGGCGGTGCGCAGCCCCCTGGACGCGGCGTCGACGGCCACCCCGGCGCCGGTGATCCCCCCGCCCACCACCAGCACGTCGAACGTCTCGGTCCCGAGCCGCTCGATCACCGCCGCCCTGTCGAATGCCCGATCTGCACCTGTGGCGGCCATGTGCTCAGGACCTGGCCGCGATGCCGCGCCACAGCATGTCGACGAGGCGGTCGGGCAGCTGGTCGTCGATCTCCATGCCGGTGACGAGGAAGCGGTGCTGGAGCAGGGCGACGACGGCATCGGCCACCAGCTCGGGGTCGACGTCGGCCCGCAGCTCGCCCCGCTCGACGCCCCGGCGGACGGCCTCGCGCACCCGGGCCCGGCGGGGCTGCACGAAGCCCTCGCGGAAGGTCTGGGCCAGCTCGGGGTGGCGGCTCAGCTCAGCGACCAGGGCGGGCATGACCCGCCCGGCGTCCGACGTGCGCAGGTGGTGCATGAACCCGCGCACGAAGGCCAGCAGGTCCTCACGGGCCGAGCCGGTGTCGGGCGGCGGGGACCCGCTCTCCTTGCAGGCGGTGACCGCGTCGACCACCAGCGCCGACTTCGACGGCCAGCGCCGGTACACCGTGGCCTTGCCCACGCCGGCCCGGGCCGCCACCCCCTCCATGGTCACGCCGGCGTAGCCGTCCTCGGCCAGCAGGTCCACGGCGGCCCGCAGGATGGCCCGGTCGGCCTCGGCGCTACGGGGCCGCCCCGGCGGGCGGGGTGCCTCCACCTCGAGCTCGCTGTCGACCTGCGCGGTGTCCGTCACGCGGCTGCCACCTCCATGTCGGCCGGTGCCTCGGCGTCCTCCTCCAGTTTGGCCCGCGAGGGCAGGAAGGCAAGGGCGACGGCGGATCCGAACAGGGCCGCGCCCGCGGCCACCACCACGCCCACGTGCATGCCGTCGACGAACGCCGACCTGGCGGCCAGGGCCAGGGCCGCGCCCTGGGCACCGCCCACGTCGCCGGCCACCCGCAGGGCGGCCCCGACCGATGCCCGGGCCGCTTCCGGAGCACCCGTGCCCAGCGACGAGGCATAGGTGGAGGCCAGCAACGACCCCACGATGGCCACGCCCAGCACGCCCCGGACCTGGCGGGTGGTGTCGTTCACCGCCGACCCCACCCCGGCCTTGGCCCGGGGAAGGGAGCCCATGATCGACTCCGTGGCCGGGGCCATGGTCATCCCCATGCCGACTCCCATGACCAGCATGCTGACCAGCACCGGCGTGTACCCCGAGCTCACGGTGGCGAAGGCCAGCACCAGCAGGGCCAGCGACACGATGGCCAGCCCGGACGCCACCACCGCCTTGGTGCCGACCCGCTCGACCAGGCGGGCGCTGAGCGGCGCCGCCACCATGAGGACCAGGGCGATCGGCGCCACCCGCAGGCCGGCCTCCAGCGCGCTGTAGCCCAGCACGAACTGCAGGTACTGGGTCTGGACGAACGCCGAGCCGAACAGGGCGAAGAACACCATGGTCACGCC
>JBOGIE010000147.1:0-7321 GCA_050742435.1 Acidimicrobiales bacterium
TGGTCTGGCCCGATCCGTCGGCGTTCATCACGTAGATGTTGCGGTGCCCCTCGGAGGCCTTGACGAAGGCGATCCGGGTGCCGTCGGGTGACCACACCGGGTCGGTGTCGTTTGCGGGGTCGTTGGTCAGGTTGACCTGGTCGGTCCCATCCGGGTCGATGGCGTAGATCTCGAAGTTGCCGTCCCGGGCGCTCTCGAAGGCGATCCTGCCGTTCTCCCCGGGGTAGGCGCCCCGGGCCTGCTCGGCCACCACCAGGAGCCCGCCGACCAACGTCACCAGCGCGGCCAGGCCCCGCCGGAGGGCGACCCTGCCCTCCCCTTCGATGCTTCTCACTGCTCCCATGCCGGGGGTACCTCACTGTGGTGGTTCGGGGGCGACGGGCGGGTTGCTGTGCCTCAGTCGCCGGTCGATCGTCCGGGGCCCGGCCTGCCGGCGGGACCCCCATGAAAGTTACGCGCTTCGGAATGTACCCCGTGCAACCAGGATCACACGACCCCTGGTAGCACCGGTACCAGGCCACCGGCTTTCCGTCGCCCTCACCAGCCGCCGCGGTGGACGACCTCCTCGAACGGTCGCCGGCGGGGGTGGGCGATGGGCCGGAGCGGGCGGTCCGCGGGGTACCCCAGGGCCAGCAGGTAGGCCAGGAAGCGGTCGGGGGGGAACCGCAGGAGCCGGCGGGCCAGGTCCTGGTCGCTCACCGCCGAGTGGCCCGAGCCGATGCCCAGGTCGGCGGCGGCGATCATCATGGCCATGGTGGCCTGGCCCAGGTCGTACTGGATCCAGTCCCGGCGCATGGCGTCGCGCGGCACGGGCGAGACCAGGGCGATGGTGGCCGCCGAGTGGGGCACCTGGAAGGCGCCGTGGGGGAACACCCCGGCCAGCTGCCGGAGGGCGTCGCGGTCGGTGACGACGACGAAGTCCCACGGCTGCCAGTTGACCGCCGACGGGGCCCGCCGGCCGGCCTCGAGTATCCGGTCGAGGTCGGAGGGTGCGATAGGGCGGTCGGCGAACGACCGGACGTTGCGGCGGGCGCGGATGGCGTCCCAGGTCTCCATCGGCGCAGGCTCCCACACGGCCGCCCCCCACTCGGTGGGGCGGGTCGCTGGGCTACGAGAGCCGGGCCGGGCAGGTGGCGGCCGCCCCGCCGATCACGCACAGGTCGCCGGGGCCGGCGCCGACGTCGATGCGCTCCCCAACGTCGGCGACGATCCGGTCGGCCCCCGGCCCACCTGAGGAGAAGTCGGTGCCTGTGTCGCCGAGCAGCGAGTCCCTGCCGATTCCTCCGAACAGGGTGTCGTTGCCCGGCCCTCCGTGGAGCTGGTCGTCGCCCCCGAAGCCCAGCAGGATGTCGTTCCCGCCCGCGCCGAGGATCCGGTCGGGGCCGGGCCCGCCGCAGATCACGTCGTCGCCCGCCGTGCCCGCGATGTCACCGGTGCCGGTGATGGTGCAGATGCGCTGCCAGTCGCACCGCCCGTCGAAGTCGAAGGCGTTGGTGAGGCGGCGGACGTTGGAGCCGTCGGCGTTCATGGCGAACACCTCGTAGTTGGCGCCCGAGACCGCCCAGTTCGGGTCACCTTCGATCGGGCGGCTGTAGATGATCGTCGTCCCGTCCGGCGACCAGGTGGGGATGGCGTCGTAGCCCGGCCGGTTGGTGAGGTTCACCTGGTTCGATCCGTCGGCGTTCATGACGAAGACGTCGTTCCCGCTGCCCGGGACGTTGCGGTGGAAGGTGATCCGGCCGTCGGGCGACCAGTCGGGGGCGCTGTCGGTGGCCGGGTCGTTGGTGAGGTTGACCAGGTTGCCGCCGAAGGGGTCCATCGACCAGATCTCGAAGTTCCCGCTGCGGTTGCTCTGGAAGACGATCCGCGTCCCGTCGGGCGACCACCTGGGCCACGTGTCGCTCGCCGGGTGGTTCGTGATGTTGACCTGGCCGGTGGCGTTGGCGTTCATCTTGTAGATCTCGTTGTTGCCGTCCCGGTTGCTGGAGAAGGTCACCTGCGAACCGTCGGGGTGGTAGCCCTTGGGGATGTCCTCGGGCTTGCCGTTGGCCAGCAGCAGCGTCTTGTTCGTGCCGTCGGGGTTCATCAGGTAGAGCTCGAACGTGTCGTCCTCCGCCTGTCCCAGCCGCTCCGACTCGTAGAGGATCTTCCTGCCGTCGGGCGTGAACAGCGGGTTGTAGTCGGTGATCGGGTTCTCGTCGGTGATGTTCTTGCGGCCGCTGCCGTCGGGGTTCATCACGTAGACCTCGAAGTCGACCACGTTCGGCTCGCCGGTCGGTACCGTCCCCCCACAGGTGATGAGCCCGTTCAGGCCCTTGTGGGCCACGGCCAGCGCCGGCCCGTTCCACACCAGCGTGGCGCCCAGCAGCCCGGCCACCGCCCCGAACGTCCCCAGCGGCCCGATCGCGCGCTTCTTCGACATGGAATATCAGCTCCTCGCTGGCTGTGGTCGCCGGAGCCCCAGTGCGGCCCGCCTCGTAGCCGAGGAGTCTCTCAGCCACCCGCAGTTGGCTCAATACGTGGAATTCGCACCTACCGGGTACAGGAAAAGCGTGGACGAGCACGCAGACGACAGCCTCCTCGACCGGCTCCGCGGGACCGGCGTGGGAGTCGAGGATCCCAACATCGTGGGCGACGTCGGCCCTACCGACATCCCTCCCGGCCGCGACAACGAGGGCGACGGGCTCTTCGCCGACCCCATCGACCCCGAGGCGTCGGTCCAGCCGGCCGAGCCGGTGGACTCGGTCGAGCCCCCCGACCTCCTGACCGACTGACCGGCGTCAGTCCAGGTAGGCGAAGGTCTCCGCCTGGCCGCTCGGTCCGGCGACCACCAAGACCATTCCCTCGCCGAGCACCGTCTCCGGCGTGGCGTAGGTGAAGCTCTCACCGGGAGGCTTGACGCACACCACGGTGACCCCGTAGCGCGACCGGATGCCGGCCCCGCCGAGGGACTGGCCCACCAGTTCCGCGGGCACGACCGTCTCCACCATGGCGAAGTCCTCATCCAGCTGGAACCAGTCGATGATGCGCCCGCCCACCAGGTGGGCGACCCGGTGGCCCATGTCGGCCTCGGGGAAGACCACGTGGTGGGCGCCCACCCGCTCCAGGATGCGCCCGTGCGACTTGGTGATCGCCTTGGCCCAAATATTGGCCACGCCGAAGTCGGAGATGGCGCCAGTGGTCAGGACGCTGGCCTCGATGTCGGTCCCGATGCCCACGACCGCGTGCCGGAAGTCGGCCACTCCGAGCTGGCGTAGGGCCACGTCGTTGGTGGCGTCGGCCTGGACGACATGGGTGAGTATGTCGGCGTAGGCCTGGATCTGGGCGCCGTCGATGTCGATCCCGAGCACCTCGAACCCCAGGCGGACGAGTTCCTCGGCCACCGCGCCACCAAAGCGGCCGAGACCGATCACCACGATCTGCTCGCTCAGGTCGGCAGGGCGGACCTGGCGCCTCCCCCGCCGCCGTGCCGGACGTTTCTCAACCAATGATGGGCCTTTCCTCGGCATGCTGGTACTGGCGGTCCCGCTCGCGGAGCGCGAGCGCGGCAAACAGCGTGATGGGCCCGACCCGGCCCACGATCATGAGGACGACGACGATGATCCTGGAGACGCTGGAGAGCGCGGCGGTGACGCCGGTCGAGAGCCCTACCGTGCCCATGGCGGACAACGCCTCGAACTGGAGGTCGGAGCGGGCGGCGTGGGTGGTGGCGATCAGGGCCATGGTGGCCACCATGACCAGGCCCAGGGCGGCCAAGGCCACGGTCACCGCCTGGCGCTGAACCTCGCTCGGCACCCGCCGCTCGAACACGACCACGTCGGGATCACCGCGGGCCTCCGCCCACATCAGCCAGCCCAGGAGGGCGAAGGTGGTCACCTTGATCCCGCCCGCGGTGGAGGCGCTCCCCCCGCCGATGAACATCAGGATCTCCGTGACCAGGAGCGAAGGCTCCCGCATCCCCCCCACGTCGATCGAGTTGAAGCCCGCGGTTCGCGGCATGACGCTGTGGAACAGGGCGTTGACCAACGAGTCCGGTGCCGACATGGAGCCCAGCGTCCGCGGGTTCGTCCACTCGAACCAGGCCAACAGGAGCCAGCCGGCGAGGATCAGGAACGCGGTGGTGGTCAGCGTGATCTTGGCGTGCAGGTTCCAGCGCCGGGGCGCGCGTGGATGACGGGCCACCTGCACCACCACCAGGAAGCCGAGCCCACCTATCACGACGGCGGCGGCCAGGACGAGGAGCACGAACGGATCCCGGTTCAGCCCGACCATGCTGTCGTCGAACGGCGAGAAGCCGGCGTTGTTGAACGCCGAGACGGCGTGGAACACACCCAGGTAGGCGGCCCGGCCCAGCGGCTCGTCGTGGCTGACCCAGAACCGCAGGAAGAGGGCGGCGGCGACGACCGATTCGACGCCGAAGGTCAGTTGGGCGACGCCGACGAGCAGGCGGCGAACGTCGCCCAGGTTCATCGAGCCCGTCTCCGTGGCGGCGATCACCCGCTGGCGCAGCCCGAGGCGCCGGGCCACCACGACGACGATGAGAGAGCTCAGCGTCATGATGCCCAGGCCGCCGACCTGGATGAGGGCCAGGATGATCCACTCCCCGAAGGCCGTCCAGTGCTCGCCGGTGCTGACGACCACGAGCCCCGTCACACAGACGGCGGAGGTGGACGTGAAGAGGGCGGTCAGGGGCGACGTGCCCCCGGGGCCCTCCGAAGCGGCGGGAAGCGACAGCAGGACCCCGCCGACGACACTGGCCAGCACGAATGCGGTGACGACGTACTGCGCCGGGTGCCGCAAGGCAGCGACCGGCCGGCCGGGAACAGGGTGCCGCACGGGGCTACAACCTAGGCAGCCGGGCGGTGTGACCGGACGCTATCCGGGGAGCACGGCCCGGCGGATGGCCCGGACAACGGTGCGCTCGTCCACCCGGCGCACGCTGAGGTCGTCGGTGAGGGCCCGCACGACGTAGAGGCCGCGGCCCTGCTCGGCGTCGAGGTCGGGGTCCTCGAGGCGGTGGCTGAGCTCCATGCCCGCGCCGTCGTCCTCCACCTCGACGATGACCGCGTCGGCGTCGGCCCACGCCCGCATGGCCAGGGCGCCGGGCCGGCCGCTGGCGTGGCGGACGGCGTTGGAGCACAGCTCGGACGCCACCAGCAGCAGGTCGGCCCGCTCGGCCTCGTCGAGGGCCAGGTGTTCCAGCCAGTCGCCCAGCAGGTGGCGGGCGAGGGGGACGGTGGCCAGGCTGGGGGAGAACCGGTATTCGAACGCCCCCAGCGGGGGCCCGGGGTCGAGGCCGGGAGGGACGCGCCTGCGCAGGACCAGGGCGAGGGAGTCGTCCCGGCGCATGGCGCCCGACAGCGACCGCTCGACCAGGGCCCGGGCCAGGTGGGGGGCGGGGTACTGGGCGGTCTCGGCTGCGGCCCGGGTGATGCGGTCCAGTCCGATGAGGATGTCCTTGGTGGCCTCCACCAGGCCGTCGGTGTAGAGCACCAGGGTGTCGCCCCGGCCCAGGGTGAGCTCCACCACGTCGCTGGTGCCCGCCCCCGGATAGCCGATGGGGATGCCGGGAGCGTGGACCTGGCGCACCTCACTGTCGCCCGAGATGACCAGCGCCGGCGGGTGGCCGCCTCCCGCCAGCCGGACCCGGCCGTCGGCCGGGTGGTAGCGGGCCACCATGACCGTGGCCACGAGATCGGGGCTCTGGGCGGTGGTCAGGATGTCGGCCCGGGAGACCAGGTCCTCCATGGGCACGCCGTCGAGGGTGAGGAGGCGCAGGGCGTGGCAGACGCTGACCGCCTCCTTGGTGGCCCCCACGCCCTTGCCCATGACGTCGACGATGGCCAGGTGCAGGTCGCCGTCGGGCAGGACCAGCCAGTCGTAGAGGTCGCCTCCGGTCGGGGAGCTCGGGTCGGCCGACACGTAGTGCACTCCGAGCTCGGCCGCCTCCGCCTCCACCGTCGGGGGCTGGACCGCCTCTTGCAGCTGGTGGACGATCTCGCGCTGGACGGCCTGGAGCTCGGCCAGCCGCTCCATCGTCTCGAGGTTGTCGAAGGCCACGCCCAGGTGCTCGGCCAGGGCGGCGGCCGACGCCTCGTCGACCGGTCCGAACCGGTCGGGCTGGGGATGGACGAGCAGCAGCACCCCGTGCGGGATCCCGGCCGTCCCGGTGACGGGCACCGCCAGGCAGCTGGCGTCGAGCGGGAGCTCCAGGCGCTGGAGGAACCGGCGGTGACGGCGGTCCTGGGCCAGGTCCCCGGCGCGCAGGATCGGCCGGATGTCGCCGTCGGGGCGCACCAGCCGGGCCAGGGCGGGGCGGGCGAAGCGGTCGACCTCCACCACCGCCACCCCCGACGCCGCCACCATGTCCACCCGGTCGCCCAGGCCGACGAAGGCGGTGAACGCGGCGCCGGTGAGGGTGCGCGTCTCGTCGGTGACCCAGTCCAGCTTCTCGGCGATATCACGCGGGCCGTGGACGGCGCGGGCCGCCCGGGCCAGCACCTCCACGTGGGAGCGCATCGGGGCGAGGCTAGCGGGTCGGTACCGTGGCCTTCATGCGTTGGGACGGGGGGGCCGGCACCGTCGACGGCGTCCGCGAACGGGGCTTTCGCGTCGAGGTCGAGGGCCGGACCGTCCCCGGAGTCCTGTGGCTGCCCGCCGACGGCACCGGCCCCCGGCCCCTCGTCCTGCTCGGCCACGGGGCCACCCGCCACAAGCGCATCGACTACCTGCTGGCCCTGGGCCGCCGCCTGGCCGGCCACCACGGGTTCGCGGTGGCGGCCATCGACGCCCCCGGCCACGGCGACCGGCGCGCCGCCGGCCACGACGACGACATCCAGCTCTTCGGCGCCTTCCTGGCCGAGTGGTCGCGCCCCGGCACCACCGACGACATGGTGGCCGACTGGCTGGCCACCCTGGACGCCCTGCGGGCCCTGGACGAGGTGGGCGACGGGCCCATCGGCTACTGGGGGCTGTCGATGGGCACGATCTACGGCGTGCCGCTGGTCGCGGCCGAGCCCCGAATCCAGGTGGCGGTGTTCGGCCTCATGGGCCTGGTGGGCCCCACCCGCGACCGGATGGCCGCCGACGCGGCGTCGATCAGCTGCCCGGTCCTGTTCATCCAGCAGTGGGACGACTCGCTGATCCCCCGTGACCACGTCTTCGAGCTGTTCGACGCCATCAGCTCAGGCGACAAGCGCCTGCACGCCCATCCGGGCGACCACGCCGCGGTGCCCGTCGAGGAGATCGTCTTCTCGGCCCGGTTCCTGGCCCGCCACCTGGCCCCTCACGCCGGGGACGGCGTCGAGGCGATGTGACCGCG